>CBFGOU010000145.1:0-9517 GCA_965650445.1 uncultured Oxalobacteraceae bacterium
CTGCCTGTCCTGTGTTTTTGAAAACGTTTACATCACCACAGCGAGGCCACGCCAGTCCATAGCTCCTTGACCAGGACCATCGTCCATGCCCGAACGCGTCGCGCAGGGGCAGGGACCCATCTTTCCTTGTCATCGGCGCAGCCGGTGCCGAGCAATTCAAGCAAACGCAATAGAAAGGAACATTCCAATGAGGAGACATACCATGAGATTCCAGCTGACGTCCGTCGGACTGGCCTGCGCCACCCTGCTGGCCGGCTGCGGTGGAGGCGGCGGCGGCGGGGCCGACGCCGGCCTGGCGCAGTCCATTTCCTTCCCATTCCCGGGCGGCGCGAGCGTGGCGATCCCGCCCGACGTCGCGACCATCAAGCTGGCAGCGACAGCCAGTTCCGGCGGGCCCGTCACCTACGTGTCGAACACGCCGACCGTGTGCACCATCAGCGGCGACACGGTGTCGCTGGCGAAGGCGGGCGAGTGCTCGATCAACGCCAACCAGGCCGGCGGGAATGGCTACGCCCCGGCCACGCAGCGCCAACTGTTCGTCATTCCCAAGAATGCTCAGACTATTTTGGGCTTCCTCAACCCGGGAGCGCAGCCCGTGGGGGCGTCGGTGCAGGTGGCAGCAACTTCCAGCAAGGGTTCTGCAGCCGAGTTTCCCATCACCTTTACCACCAGCACGCCCACAGTGTGCTCGGTTGCCGGAACCACGCTGCAAACGCTCGCCGATGGGCTGTGCCTCGTCACCGCCACCCAGGCCGGCAGCGATTACGTTAATGCGGTTTCGGTGACCAAGACCATTCCGGTCGGCACCGCGGAAGGGCCCGCGCTGACGTTCGCAAGCGGCTACAAGCCAAACGATATCGGGCGTACCGCGGAGAATGGCAAAATCGGATGGTACGCTTCCGATTCCAACCAAACCACCGTGGCCGCCGACGGCAGCACCCGCACGTTCACCATGACCAAACAGTCGAGCGCCCCTGATTTCGGCGGCTACTACGGTCTGGTGTTCTCCGCCACCGGCGTGGACGATCTCGTCAAGGGCGCCAACACGGATGTCGGTACGCGGATCGATGCCCAGAAGGCGATCAAGTTCGATCTCCAGATGAACCCCGAAATGGTCGCCGCGCAAAAGACCAAGCTCAGAGTCTGGCTGTATCTCGGCCACTACGCCAACAATTGCAACGTGATTCTGGAGAAGTTCATGACACCCGTGTTCACGACACCCGTGCAGGGCGTACAGGAGCAAAGTGTCGATCTCAAGTCGTTCACGGTTTCCAATAGCTGCGGCCTGCCCGCGCTCGACGTCTGGAACGAGCTGCAGAACTACCCGATCTCCAAGATCGAGTTCAACGTGCCTGATATCAACAATAAGGTGCCAAACGCGGGGACCGACATCTACACGACCGCCGTGACGACGGGAAAAATCACCTTCAAGTGATGGCGCACGATTCTTCAGTCCCGCCGCCAGCTGCGGTGGGCCGGCAGAGCAACTACACGATTTCAAGAGGATAGAGACAATGAGAACAACAGAAACAACGATCAAACGCAAGCCCTTGCAGCTGACCGCGCTGGCGTTCGCGGCGGCGCAGCTTGCGGCGCTGTACAGCGGCGCCGCGCAGGCGCAAACGGCACCCGCGGCGCCGGCCGCCCAGGACGAGGGGCCCGTGACCGTGGTCGTCACCGGCCAGCGCGCCGCGATGCAATCGGCCGCCAAGCTCAAGCAGAATGCCGAGGAGGTCATCGACGGCGTCGTCGCCGAAGAGGCCGGCAAACTGCCCGACAAGTCGATCACCGAGGTGCTGCAGCGCGTCGTCGGCGTGACGATGGACCGCAACAAATCGCGCGGCGACCCGGAGCACTTCTCGGTCGAAGGTTCCGGCATTTCGGTGCGCGGCCTGACCTGGGGTTCGTCGACCCTGAATGGCCGCGAATCGTTCTCGGCCGGCTGGCCGGGACGCGAATTGAGCTGGGGTGACGTGCCGCCGGAGCTGATGTCCGCGGTGATCGTGCACAAAAATCCGCCGGCCGAACTGGTCGAAGGCGGCGTCAGCGGCCAGGTCGACCTGCGTACCGCGCTGCCGTTCGACTACAAGGGCGATAAATTCTCGGCGGCGACCTACGTCAACTACAACGCGCTCGGTTCGAAATCCTCGCCCGCCCTCTCCGGCCTGGTCTCGAAACGGTGGGCCAATAGCTTCGGCCAATGGGGCGCGCTGCTCGACCTGTCCGCCAACGAGAGCAATACCCACAACGACTCGATCCAGGTCGATGCCTACTTTCCGCGCACCGACGTGGTCGCCGGACAAACCGTGTGGGTGCCCAAATCGGGATCGTGGCGCACCAACACCAGCAAGAACGACCGCGCCGGCATCTATGGCGCGCTGCAGTGGAAGAAAGCGGGCATGGAGTCGTCGCTCACCTATTTCCACTCGGCCTACAAGGAAAGCGGTAGCGAGAACGCCCTGTTCACGGGTGTCGAGAACGCCTACAAGTCTAAGCTCATCGACCCCGTGTTCGACGCCAACGGCGTACTGCAGTCGGCCAAGTACACGTATCCGATCGGCGGCGCGGGCGCAAATAATTTCGCGGCGGGCGGCTTGGGCTTCAGTTCCAACCAGGCCTTTGCCGACAGGAAGTCGCAGACCCGCGAGATCGCCTGGAATGCCAAGTGGACCATCAACGAGCGCTGGTCGGTCCAGAACGACCTGCAATGGGTCCACGCAACGAACAAGAGCTTTGGTGCCGGCATCGTCCTGGGCACCTTCGTGCCGAGCATGAATATCGACCTGACCGGCAATCCTGGGCAGATCACCTTCGACGACGCGGCGAAACAATTCCTGGCCGATCCGAAGAACTACTATATTTCAAACGTTCAGCCGGGCCAGGAAAAGGCGGTCGCCGACCTGTATGCATGGAAGGCCGATGCGCGCTACAGGTTCGACCATCCGGTGCTGCGTGACGTGCGTTTCGGCGTGCGCGCGACCAGGCGTACGGCCGACCATACCAAGGCGAGCGGCACGGAATGGTACAGCAACGCCGAGCCATGGGCCGTCCGGCCCACCTCCGTAGCGGGGCATGGGCCCCTCGCGACGGACGAGCCAACCTGGGCGCCCCGCGCCAGCTTCGGCTACTTGAGCGATCCAAGGTATGCGGCCCTGCTGCCGGTCACTACCTTCGCTTACGACAACTTCTTCAACGGCAAGGTTCCAGTGCCGGGCACCCTGGTGCAGCCGACCATGGCTGCGGTCAAGGACTATCCCAACACGTACGCGAACCTGGCTACGGTCAGAAAGTTGCAATGCGAGGACGCCAACGCGTATTGGCATAAAAACGACGACTGCTCGACGGCAGGCAATGACTGGAAGGCGTTCGTCTACGACGGCGACCCGGTCAATACCAGGCTCCAGGCTGAGACGACGCAGGCTGCCTATCTGATGACGCGCTTCGGGTTCGACGATCTGCGCTTCCCGGTCGAGGGCAGCGTCGGCGTGCGCCTGGTCCACACCAACACGACCGCCCACGGTTACACGGTGTTCAAGCCGACCTACAGCAGCACCACGCCGCCGTCCATGCCGCGGTTTGGCACGATCGACCAGAAGATCGATTCCAGCCACAACTATGTCGATGTGCTGCCGAGTCTTAACCTGAAGGTGGATCTGACCGACAAGTTGCAAGCGCGCTTCGCGTTCGCGAAGTCGATGTACCGGCCGAGCTTTGGCGATCTGGCCGAGTACGTCGAACTGCAGCAATCGGTCTCCATGAAAAGCGACAACACCGGCATCGACCACATCAACTACTTCGGTACCAACAAGGGTAACGTCATGCTGAACCCGACCAGGGCCAACAGCTTTGACGCGACGCTTGAGTGGTATCCGGGCAACGGCAGCTCGCTGACGGCCGCTTTCTTCTACAAGAAAGTGAAAGACGTCATCTTGCGCTCGGCCTACGTCGCTGACTACAATGACTTGGCCGGCAACGCGCAAAGCTTCTTGATCAACGCGCCGGTCAATGCAGCGGACGGTCGGGTGGCCGGGCTGGAGCTCGCTGGCCAGACCTACTTCAACCACGTGCCAGGGTTGGAGGGCAAGCTGCCGGAGTGGGCCAAGGGCTTCGGCATCTCTGCGAACTACACCTACCTCAAGAGCAAGCAGGAGTTGCACCAACCGTTCGCGCTGAAGTACTGCCCGGCCGCCAATTCGTTCAACAACGCTTCCTTGAGCTTGTTCGGCTGCGACACCGACGGCATGCCGTTCACCGAGATGCCCTTGCAGTATTTGTCGCCGAACGCCTATAACCTGATGTTCTTGTACGACAAGGGGCCGCTGTCGATGCGTCTGGCCTACAGCTGGCGCAGTCGTTTCCTGCAGGGCGTGTCGGTCAATGGCACGATGGACACCAACGGCGGCGCCACCAGCGCCGATCCGACCCGGGCGACTGTGGTTGGCGGCAAGACGGTCTATCCGACGGACGTGGCCTGGGGTTTGCCGACCTGGCAGGAAGCGGCCGGACAGCTGGACTTCGGGTTCGACTATAAGTTCAGCGAGCATGTGCAGGCCAGCTTCTCGGCGAGCAACCTCCTGGATACCGTCGTTAGGCAGACCCAGCAGCAGCATATCGGCGCCATGACCCGCGCCTGGTTCGAGCCTGGCCGCAGCTATCGCCTGGCGCTGCGCTACACGTACTAAAGGGCAAAGGCCAAGGCCGGGAGCGGTCCCGCCCGCGGGGCCGCCCCCAGCCTCTCCGTCGACAAGCCAGCCCGGTTCGGACTGGCTTTTTTCGTGTGTGCCCAGCATGCGCACACTTGCAGGTCCTTGCCGGCGACGCCAAGGCATAGCATCAGAAGGTGACACCATGTCCGATCAAGCAATCCGAAAAGTCGTCATCGTCGGCGGCGGGACCGCCGGCTGGATGACGGCCGCGCCGCTGGCGCTCAAGCTGGGCGCAAGCTGCGAGATCGTGCTGGTCGAGTCGCCCGAGATCGGCACCGTCGGCGTGGGCGAAGCGACCCTGCCGACCATCCGCCACTTCAATCGCGCGCTGGGCCTGGACGAAGCCGATTTCGTCAGCAAGACCCAGGCGACCTTCAAGCTCGGCATCGAGTTCAAGGATTGGGGCCATGCCGGCAACCGCTTCTTCCACGGCTTCGGCGATTTCGGTCCCCCGATCGACAACCGTCCGGCCTATATGTACTGGCTGCGCCTGTCGCGCGCCTTCAAGGACATGCCCTCGTACGAGCAATGGTCGATGGCCACAGTCATGGCGCGCAACAACCGCTTCGCGCCGCCGCACGGCGAGCTGCCCTCCATCACCGACGCCTATAGCTACGCCTACCACTTCGACGCCGGCCTGTATGCCGCCTATTTGCGCGACCATGCCATGCGCCGCGGCGTGGCGCGGATCGAAGGGATGATCGAGGGCGTCGACCAGCATCCCGAGACCGGCTTCATCACCGCCCTCAAGCTGCGCGACGGGCGCCGCGTCGAAGGCGACCTGTTTGTCGATTGTTCCGGCTTTCGCGGCCTGTTGATCGAAGGCGTGTTCAAGGCCGGCTACGACGACTGGAGCGCCATGCTGCCCTGTAACAGCGCGCAGGCCGTGCCGTCCGCCAGGGCCGCCCAGCTCACCCCCTACACGACATCGACCGCCAGGAGCGCCGGCTGGACCTGGCGCATCCCGCTGCAGCACCGCACCGGCAACGGCCATGTGTACTGCGACGCCTTCACCACCGACGAGGAAGCCGGCCGCGTGCTGCTGGACGGCCTGGACGGTGCCGCGCTCGACGCGCCGCGCCGGCTGCGCTTTAGCACCGGCCGGCGCCGCAAGTGCTGGGTCAAGAACTGCGTTGCCATCGGTTTGTCGAGCGGCTTTCTCGAGCCGCTCGAATCGACCAGCATCAACTTCATCGAACTGGCGGTCGGCTGGCTGCTCCAGTATTTTCCCGATCGCGACTGCCGTCCCGAGCTGGCCGACGAGTTCAACCGCCTGATCGCGCAACGCTACGAGTTCGTGCGCGACTTCATCGTCTTGCACTACAAGGTCACCGAGCGGACCGATTCGGACTTCTGGCGCTACTGCGCCAACATGCCGATTCCGGACTCGCTGCGGCACCAGATCGAGCTGTTCCGCGAAACCGGGCGCGTCGTCGTCTACGATCCGCAGGGCTTCACCGTGCCGTCCATCGTCTCGCTGCTGATGGGACTGGGCGTGGTGCCCAAGCAGAACGACCCGCTGATCGACACCATGCAGTTCGAGCAACTGCTGGGGCATTTCGCCAGCCGGCGCGAGATGATTGCGCAGACGGTCAAGGCGATGCCCGAGCACGCCCACACCCTTTCCCGGCTCGGCGGGGCAGCTTGACGCTGCCAGTCAAGCGCATCGTGGTGGTCGGCGGCGGCACGGCCGGATGGATGACGGCCACCGCGCTCGCCACCGCCCTGAAACGTGGTCATGGTGACCTCGATCCCTTACCGGGTCCAGAGCAAATGAAGAAAATTTCCAGTCGTGTTTGCCGCCTTCCGCATGGTCGCCCTGCGCTCGGAACATCTGGCACATTTATGAAGAATGATCCAGGGCGAGTCCAACACCGATGCCGCAAAAGAATATGAGACGTTGCTGCCGCTGCTGATCGCCGATTGGCGCAAGACCTGAAAACATGAATAAATCAGCGGTTCCCTAACGCTCGCGTTGGTCGCGTCAGCGGCGATCTGGTTGATCGGTACTTTGGCTTTGCAGAGGTACTCATGCCGTCAGTTTATCCGCGTCCCGGCGTGGCCGCCGCAGAGCCAGATTTGTGCAACAAAGCCGTCTGGAAATGCAATCGCCGCGCAGCGCCGGTCAGCTGCAACGATGTAAATGGGCACCGCTCGAACCCGCTGAAAAAATGCTAAGCGTGTTGGTCAGATGGGCAATTGAAAATAGCGCGAGCGTGCGCCAATAATGGCCGAGCGCACACAGATGCCAAGGCGGCGGGTTCAAAGGATTCCGCCGGCGACGATCGTAAAACGGATTGTCACAACCATTCTATTTATAGATTTTTTCTGGAGGAAACAAGTATGAGAGCACTCAGTAACAGACTCGCCTTACTTACCATCGGCGCCGCAGTGCTCATGGCAGCTTGCGGCGGCGTCTCCGACAGCAAACCTGGCACGGTCAACCTGGCTGTCACGGGCATGGATAGCGCCAGCCGCTTGGCCGTCCAGGCCACCAGCTGGACCGGCGTGAAGTGGGGCGGCGGCGGCTACGTCAGCGGCCTGATCTATCATCCGACGACCCCGAACCTCTTGTACGCCCGGACCGACGTTGGCGGCGCCTACCGCTGGAACCAGACCACGTCGCAATGGGTGCCCATCACCGATGGCCTGGGTTTCGGCCCAGCCGAGGCCGCCTTCCTCGCCATCGAAAGCATCGCCCTCGATCCCACCAACGACCAGCTCGTCTACATGGTCGGGGGCGGTGGCGGCAACGGTCGGCTGTATACTTCCACCAACCGGGGCGCCAGCTGGACCTGGGTCGCCCTGCCATTCGTCGTGCACGGCAACCATATCGGCCGGGCGACCGGCGAGCGCCTCAGGCTCGATCCGACCAATCCGTCCACCATGTTCTACGGTTCGCGCATGGCCGGCCTGTGGAAGAGCTCGAACTCGGGCCAAACCTGGACCCAAGTTACGGGCTTGTCTTCCTACACGTCGAGCGACATTACGGTCGGCGTCGAGCAAATCATCTTCGACAATGGGAACGTGGGCGGCGGCCAGACGACCTGGAACATGTGGGCTGCGGTCGCACCCGACTACGCCAACGCGGCGGGCCTGACCTCGACCTTCTACCGCTCCAGCAACGGCGGCTTTTCATGGACGCCGGTGGCGGTGCCGGCGGCGGTCGCCGGGTACTACATCCCGCACTACGCGCGCGCCGCCGATGGAATGTACTACGTGGTGTTCAACAAGACCTCGGGCCCGGGAGGCGACGGCCCCGGCTACCTCTACAAGTTCAGTGGTCTGGGCGGTGTCTGGACCCTGCTGAGCAGCACCACCACGGGCGGCTACGGCGGCGTGTCCGTCTTTGGCACCGGCTCGACCACGCGCATCGCACTGGCCGTGACCAATACCTGGGGCGATACCGCCGACAAGAAGATCGTCCAGTTGTCCGACAATGCAGGCGGCACCTGGCGTGAAATCGAGGCCGCGATGCCCCATACGCCGGCCGGCGAAGCGTACTGGGGGTGGAATGATGACATCGAGATCGATCCGAACAACCGCGACCACATCTTGCACGTGGCCGGCGGCGGCGCCTTCGAGACGCTGAACGCCTCGTCGGCGACACCGAGCTGGACCAAGAAGGTGGCCAACCTCGAGGAGACTGCCACACTGGCGGTCGCCACCCCGCCTGCCGGCGCGACGTACAAGCTCATCAACAGCGCGGGCGACATCGGCACCTGGGTCCAGACCGACCTCGCGACGAAGCCGGCCAAAGGCCCGACCACCGACTGGTCCGTTGGCAATTCGGCCGACATGAGCTGGTCCGATCCGCAATACATCGCCGGTGTCGGCACCTTGAACCAGCAAAAGATCGGCTTCGGATTCTGGTCTGGCGACGGCGGCAACACGTGGGCGAACTTCGCCACCCTGCCTGCCGGCGGCGCGACCCCTTATGGCGAAGTGGCCAGCATCGCTGTCACCGCACGCAACAAGGCGATCTGGGGGCCGACCGATACGGTGCCGTCCTACACCACCGACAACGGCGCCAGCTGGACGGCGACGAATCTCCCCGCGCTGGCGCCGCAAGCCTGGCAGCGCGCCTACCGGCTCGCGGCCGACCGCAAGAACCCGAACAAGGTCTATGCCTACGATTCGGGCGGTGTATTTTGGTCGGGAACGCCAGGCAGGGTCTATGTCTCGACCGATGGCGGCCATACCTTCACGCTGAGCCAGGGCTCGGTGGCGGCGGGGCTGCGCGCCAATGGGTGGAAAGCCACCTCGATGGCCGTCAATCCGAACGTCGAGGGCGACATCTGGCTGGCTGACGGCAACACGGTGTACCACTCGGTCGACTCGGGCACCACTTGGACCAAGCTCAACAACTTCGCGTCGGTCTGGGGCAGCAATGATCCCAACTATGGTATTCCCGACCTGCAGGGTGCCAGCTACGTGGCCCTGGGCAAGGCAGCCCCTGGCGCGCAATACTCCGCGGCGGTCTACGTGGTGGGCACGATCAATGGCCAGTGGGGCGTGTGGGCTTCCGACAATGCGGGCAGCACCTGGACCCGTTTTAACGACGATGCCCACCAGTTCGGCGGCATCGAGGTGATGACGGCCGACTGGAACACCTACGGCCGGATCTACGTCACCGGCGTGGGCCGCGGCTTGCTGTATTCCAACTGATCAACACGCATCAAGGTGAGTCAGTGACCGCCGCGGCGCCGCAAGGATGCCGCGGCGGTTCTTTGTAAACCAAGCCCCGCGATCTCGAACGATTTAGCTTTTGAATATTTGACACATGGCCAATATGGATACCTGCATGATAA
>CBFGOU010000146.1:0-9505 GCA_965650445.1 uncultured Oxalobacteraceae bacterium
TCTTCGACGAAGCCGGGCAGGCGATCCTGTTTTATGTCGGCTCGCGCGGCCACCATGCCGACATTGGCGGCACCACACCGGGGTCGATGCCGCCCGATTCGGTCTTCATCGAACAGGAGGGCGTGCTGATCGACAATTTCAAGCTGGTCGACGGTGTCGACGGCGTGCTGCGCGACGCGCCGGCGCGCGCCTTGCTGGGCGGGGCACGCTGGCCGGCCCGCAATCCCGACCAGAACATGGCCGACCTGCGCGCCCAGGTCGCGGCCAACCAGAAGGGCGTGGACGAACTGCGCAAGATGGTCGGGCATTTCGGGCTGGACGTGGTGCGCGCCTACATGCGCCACGTCCAGGATAACGCCGAGGAAGCGGTGCGGCGCGTGATCGGCGCGTTAAAGGACGGCAGCTACACGGTCGAACTGGACAACGGCGCCCGCATCGCGGTCGCGATCCGGGTGGACCAGGCCGCGCGCAGCGCCGTGATCGATTTTTCCGGCACCTCGGCGCAGCAGCCCAACAACTTCAATGCGCCGTCGGCAGTGTGCATGGCGGCCGTGCTGTATGTGTTCCGCACCCTGGTCGACGACGAGATTCCCCTCAATGCCGGCTGCCTCAAGCCGCTGCAGGTGATCATTCCGCCCGGCTCGATGCTCAATCCCCACTATCCGGCCTCGGTCGTATCGGGCAATGTGGAGACCTCCACCTGCATCACCAATGCGCTGTATGGCGCCCTGGGCATGATGGCCGCGTCGCAGGGCACCATGAACAATTTCACGTTCGGCAACGATCGCTATCAGTACTATGAAACCATTGCCGGCGGCTCCGGCGCGGGAGACGGCTTCGACGGTACCGACACCGTGCAGACCAATATGACCAATTCGCGCCTGACCGACCCGGAAGTGCTGGAATTCCGCTTTCCGGTGCGGCTGGAAAGCTACGAGATCCGCCACGGCTCGGGTGGGGCGGGGCGCTGGAAGGGCGGCAACGGCGGCGTGCGCACGGTACGCTTCCTGGAGCCGATGACGGCGGCGATCCTGTCGAATAACCGGGTGCACGCGCCGTTCGGCATGGCTGGCGGCGGGCCGGGCGCGACCGGCGTCAACCGGGTGGTGCGCGCCGATGGCAGCGCAGAAGTGCTGCCGCACACGGCCAAGACGGACATGCTGGCGGGCGACCTGTTCGTCATCGAGACACCGGGGGGTGGAGGGTACGGAAAGGCGTAAAAAACATTACTCATGCGGGCGGAATGGTCTAGAATTGCGTTTTGCAAGTTTTTTATAAATAAAAAAATGCCTTCTGGAGGAATGCTTATGACCAAACCCTTGCTCGCCGCATGCGCCGCACTGTGCGCCATGATCGCCGTGACCGATGTTGCCTGCGCGGCGACCGCGCCGTTCAAGCCCGAGGCCGAATCCCTTAACACCTACACGACGCCGGAATGGTTCCGCGACGCCAAGTTCGGCATCTGGTCGCACTGGGGGCCGCAGTCGGTGCCGCGCGCCGGTGACTGGTACGCCCGCAACATGTATATCTACGGCACGCCGCAATACAAGCACCATCTGGAGCATTACGGCCACCCCAGCAAGTCCGGCTACAAAGACATCATTGCGCTCTGGAAGGCCGAAAAATTCGATCCGGAAGCGCTGATGGCGCTGTACAAGCAGGCCGGCGCGAAGTACTTCGTCTCGATGGGCGTGCACCACGATAATTTCGACCTGTGGGACTCGAAATACCATCGCTGGAACGCCGTCAAGATGGGGCCGAAGCGCGATATCGTCGGGGCGTGGCGCGACGCCGCCCTGCGCGCCGGTTTGCGTTTCGGCGTATCGGAGCATCTGGGCGCCAGCTATGGCTGGTTCGCCCCCAGCCATGGTTACGACCAGATCTGGCCGCAAATGGGCGTGGCCTACGACGGCGCCGATCCGGCGAATGCCGACCTGTACCATCCGGCGCACAATGAACCGTACCGCGGCAGCGATTCCTGGTATGCGAAAGACCCCGCCTGGCACAAGGAGTGGTTCAATCGGGTGACCGATCTGCTGACCCATTATCAGCCGGACCTGCTGTACACCGATGGCGGGCTTCCTTTCGGCGTGGTAGGCCGCACCATGGTCGCCGAATTCTATAACCGCAACATGGCGGCCCATCAGGGCAGGCTCGAAGCGGTGTACAACCATAAGGACATCGGCTCCGGCGAATTCCTGCGCAAGGCCGGCGTGCAGGATGTGGAGCGCGGCGTCATGGAGGGCATCAATCCTTTGCCGTGGCAAACCGACACCTCGATCGGCGACTGGTTTTACAGCGAAGGCTATAAATACAAGAAAACCGCCGACGTGGTGCACATGCTGGCCGATATCGTCAGCAAGAACGGCAATCTGCTCTTGAACGTGGTGCAGTACCCGGATGGCAGCCTGCCGCCGGAATGCCTGGAATTCGTCACCCAGATGGCCGGCTGGATGAAGGTCAACGGCGATGCGATTTACGGCACCCGGCCATGGAAGATCTATGGCGAAGGCCCGACCAAGGCCGCGGCCGGGCACTTCAAGGAAGACACGGCGTACACGCCCGCCGATATCCGCTTCACCACCAAGGGCGGCCATCTGTACGCCATCACCCTGGGCGAACCGGTTGGCGAAGTACGTATCGCTTCGCTCGGCAAGAACTCGGTCCACGAGAGCCGTCCCGTCAAATCGGTGACCTTATTGGGCAGTAAAGCGCCCTTGAAATGGAAGCAGCAGGACGATGGCCTGGTCATTGCGCTGCCAGCCAGTTTGCCGAGCACGATCTCGTCCAGCTTCAAGATTGGATTTTAAGCATGCAACGCATGGGAATGGTGATCGGCATCGCACCGGAAAAAACCGCCGAATACAAAACCCTGCACGCCGCTGTCTGGCCGGACGTACTGGCCCGGCTGACGGCGGCAAACGTGAAGAACTACTCGATCTATCTGCGCGAGCCGGAAAACCTGCTATTCGGCTATTGGGAGTATCACGGGGCGGACTTTGCCGCCGACATGGCTGTTATCGCCGCCGATCCCGTCACGCAGGACTGGTGGAAGCTGTGCGGTCCGTGCCAGCGCCGCCTGCCCAGCTGCGGGGAAGGCGAGCATTGGGCGCCGATGGAGGAGGTGTTTCACATGGAGTGATCCGGTTATCGATATCGCTTCGGGCTAAAATACCATTACTTTACTTTTTGCATTGGCGCTACACTTCCGCTTTCGATGATCGCGGAGGAGCATCCATGTGGAATAAGGTAACGAGGAAGTCGCTGGCCGTGGCCGTGTGCGCCGCCTTATTGGCAAGCAATCCGGCTGCGGCCCAGGCCCCCAAGACCATTCTGTTCGGCGCGGCCTATTACGACGAATATTCGCCGGTCGACCGCCTCGACGAGGATGTGGCGATGATGAAGGCCGCCAACATCAGCGTGGTGCGCATCGCCGAATCGACCTGGGGCACGCTGGAGCCGCAGGAAGGCGTGTTCGACTTCAAACACGTGGACCGCATGCTCAACGCGATGCACAAGGCCGGCATCAAGGTCATCGTCGGCACCCCGACCTACGCGGTGCCGACCTGGCTGGCACGCGCGCATCCGGAAATCCTGGTTGAAACGCCGCGTGGCAAGGCGGCCTACGGCCCGCGCCAGAACATGGACATCACCGCGCCGGAATACCGCCGTGCGGCCGAGCGGGTGATCGTGGCGCTGATCGACCATGTGCGCGAGCATCCGGCGGTCATCGGCTACCAGGTCGACAACGAGACCAAATCGTTCGAAACCAGCGGGCCGAATGTGCAGGCCGCGTTCCAGGTGTGGATACGCAAGCGTTTCCCCGACCTGAAAGACCTGAATCACGCCTACGGCCTGAATTACTGGAGTAACCGGATCAACACCTGGGAGGACTTCCCGTCGGTGAATGGCTCGATCAATGCCAGCCTGTCGGGGGCGTTCGCGCAATTTCAGCGCGAACTCGTCACCGATTTCCTCGCGTGGCAGGCCAAACTGGTCCGGGCCCATGCGCGTCCGGGCCAGTTCATCACCCACAATTTCGACCTCGACTGGCGCGACGGCTCGTATGGCGTCCAGCCGGTGGTCGACCATTTCGCCGCGGCCCAGGCACTCGATATCGCCGGGGTGGATATCTATCACCCCGGCCAGGATAAGCTGACCGGTGCGGAAATCGCGTTTGGCGGCGACCTGACCCGCTCGATGAAGGGCAATCGCAATTACCTGGTGCTGGAAACGCAGGCGCAGGGATTCCCGCAATGGACCCCGTATCCGGGCCAATTACGCCTGCAGGCCTACAGCCACCTGGCCAATGGCGCCAATATGCTGGAATACTGGCATTGGGGCAGTACCGCCAACGCCGTCGAAACCTACTGGCGCGGGTTGCTGGCGCAGGATTATCGGAGCAATCCGACCTACGAGGAAGCCAGCAGGATCGGCGCCGAATTGCACAAGCTGGGACCGAAGCTGGTCGACATGAAGAAGCAGACCCGCGTGGCCATTTACGTGAGCAATCGCGCGCTGACCGCCTTCAACGCTTTCAAGCCGGACAACAAGGGCTATAACGAAGTCCTGCGCCCCCTGTACGACGGCCTGTACCGCATGAACGTCGAAGTCGATTTCGTTCATCCCGAGACCCGGGATCTGTCGGCCTATAAGCTGATCGTGGTGCCGGGCCTGTACGCGGCCAGCGATGAGGAAATCGGCCGCCTGAATGCCTTCGCCAAATCCGGCGGGCATGTGGTCTACACCTTCAAGAGCGGTTTTTCCGACGAAAACGTGAAGGTACGGTATGCCACCCAGCCGGGCGCGATCGCCGAAGCGGCCGGAGTGCGCTACACGCAATTCACCGTTCCGGACAAGGTGTCGCTGGCGGGCGATCCGTTCAAAGTGGGCGCCGAGGCCAATACCGCGCGCTGGTGGATGGAAATGCTCACGCCGACCACGGCCAAAGTGCTGGCCCGCTATCAGCATCCGGTATGGGGCCAGTACGCGGCGGTCACGCGCAACCGCTTCGGGGCAGGTGAGGTGACGTATATCGGTTTCATGCCGAGCGATGCGCTGGCCGAAAAGATCCTGGAAAACTGCGTGCGCAATGCCGGCCTGTGGGGCGAGCAGCAATCGCTGCACTACCCGACCGTCGTGCGCAGCGGGACGCTCAACAACGGCCATCCGGTGCATTACGTGCTCAACTATTCGGCCCAGCCGGCCAAGGTGCGCTATGCCTTCGGCGCCGGCACCGATCTGCTCACTGGTAACAAGGTGGCCAAGGCGGGTTCGCTCGCGCTGGCGCCCTGGGGCGTGGCCATTGTCGAGGAAGAAAAATAGGGTGAGTCGAGCGCGCGCTTTGCACCGGCCCGCTCCAGCAGCAGGTACAGCACTGGCGTGAGGTACAGGGTAATCAATTGCGACAGCAGCAGGCCGCCGACGACCGCCAGTCCCAGCGGCTGACGCAGTTCGGCGCCGGCGCCCAGTCCAAGCGCCAATGGCAGCGCCCCCACCAGCGCCACCATGGTCGTCATCATGATGGGGCGAAAGCGCATGGCGCAGGCCTGCTCAATGGCGGCGGCCGGCCCCATGTCCTGGTCGCGCTGCAGATGCAGGGCCACGTCGACGATCATGATGGCATTCTTCTTGACAAGGCCGATCAGCAGCAGGATGCCGACGACCGCGATCATGGTCAGGTCGAGCCCGAATAACTTCAAGGTGAGCAGGGCTCCCAGCGCGGCCGACGGCAAGCCAGCCAGAATGGTCAAGGGATGCAGAAAACTCTCGTACAGCACGCCCAATACGACATACATCAGCATCACGGCGCCCAGGATCAGGACCAGCTGGCTGGTTTGCGAGTCCTGGAACACGGCGGCCTCGCCCCCATACTTGCCCACAATCGACAGCGGTAGTTGCAGTTCATGCCTGATGGCCGCGATCGCTTCCACGGCCGATCCGAGCGCGGTGCCGGGCGCAAGGTTGAACGAGATCGTGATCGCTTGCAGCTGGCCCTGGTGATGGATCGCCAGGGGGCCGAGCGTGCGGGTAACCGACGCCAGCGCGGCGAGCTGGATCAGCCGCCCGTCCTTGCTGCGCACCGCGACGCGCCCCAGCGCATCGTCGAACTGGCGCTCGTGCTGCGCCGCTTCCACCAGAACCGTATAGGTCGCGGCGGCGCCGTAGACCGCAGCGGCCTGCCGCTCGCCAAAGGCGGAATACAGCGCGGTGCGGATGTCGGCCACCGTGACCCCGAGCATTGCGGCCTTGTCGCGGTCGATCTCAAGGCTAGCCTGAAGACCGCCGCTACTGGCGTCGCTGGTGACATCGGCGAAGCGCGGGTCGGCCCGCATGCGTTCCAGGAAGCGGGCGGCCCATTGGTCGAGGGCGGATGCGCTGACGCTTTGCAGCGTGTATTGATAGCGGCTCTTGCTCGGACGTGCGCCAACCTGGAAGTTCTGCACCGGTTTGAAGTATGCGGCGATACCCGGCACCGTGCTGGTAGCGCGGCGCAGTCCGGCCAGCGTCTCCGGCATCGAGGCGCGCTGCGCGCGTGGCTTGAGCAGCAGGAAAAAGCTGCCGGTATTGTCGCCACTGAGGGAAGAGGTGACATCCTGCACATTCGGGTCGCGCCGGATGATGGCGGCGAGCTGTTCCTGCAGCGCCGCCATGGCGGCGGCGGACACGTCATCGGCCGCCTCGGTGCTGACGCGCACCTGGTCGATGTCTTCGTCCGGCAGGTAGCCTTTGGGAAGGTCGATGTACAGGATGACGGTCAACAGCAGCGTCGACAGGCCCACCAGCAGCACCGCACGCCGGTGCGCCAGCGCGCGCTGGAGACTGTGCGCGTAGGCCGCACTCAGGCGGCCAAAGGCGCGTTCGAAGGCGGGCCGCAAGGATGGGCGCGGCAGGCGCGCAAGGGCTTGCCGCTCCAGCGGTAGTTTGCTGGCCAGCATCGGCACCAGCGTCAGCGACAGCAGCGCCGACACCAGCACGGCCAGCGACACGACCACCGCAAACTCGTGAAACAGCAGCCCGATCACGCCAGGGAGGAAGAAGATCGGCATGAACACCGCCACCAGCGAGATCGAGATCGATACGACCGTCAGACTGACTTCGCGCGCGCCGTCGATGGCCGCCTGGAGCGGCGGCTTGCCGGTTTCGCTGTGGCGTACGATATTTTCCAGCACAACAATTGCATCGTCCACCACCAGGCCGACCGCCAGGGTCATGCCCAGCAGCGACACATTGTCGAGGCTGTAGCCGAAGGCATACAACAGCAGCAGCGCGACCAGCAGCGACAGCGGTATCGTCACGGCGGGAATCAGGGTGGCAGCCGCGCGGTGCAGGAACAGGAAGATCACCAGGACCACCAGGGCAACGGTGGCGCCGAGCGTCAGATTGACGTCGTGCATGGCGGCGCGGATCGACACCGAACGGTCGTTGATCATGGTGATGCTGACCGAGGCCGGCAGCTGGTTTTGCAACTGCTTGAGGGTGCGGCGTGCGGCGTCGACCACCTCAACAGTATTGGCGTCGCTCTGGCGCGACATCGACAGCACGATCGAGCGTTCGCCGTTCAGGCTGCTTGCCGAGCGCACCGACTGGTAGCTGTCCTCCACGCTGGCCACCTCGCGCAGGCGCACCGGCATGCCGGCGCGGGTGGCCACGATCAGGCCGGCGAAGTCGGCGGCGCGCAGCAGTTGGGCATTGCCGGCGATGATCAGGCTCTGCTGCGGTCCATCGAGCGTGCCGAGCGGCGAATTGGCATTGGCGGCGCGCACGGCTTGCGCCAGTTCGTCCATAGAAATGTCACGCGCCTGCATCTTGCTGAGATCGGCGCGGATGCGCACCGCGAAACGCTTCTGGCCGAGTACGCGCAGCTGGGCCACGCCGGGCAGGCTCGACAGGCTTGGCGCGATCAGGTTTTCGGCGTAATCGTTCAGTTCGGACAAACTCAGCGAAGGCGAGGTCATCTCCATCGACAGCACAGGGGCTTCGGCCGGGTTGGTCTTGCGGTAGGACGGCAACTCGGTCATGTCGCGCGGCAGGGCGCGCTGGGCGCGCAGCAGTGCCGCCTGCACGTCTGCCGCGGCGGCGTTGATGTCGGTGCCAGGGCCGAATTCGAGCGCGATCGAGGTCGCCCCCAGCGAACTGGTCGAGGTCATCACCGCCGTCCCGGCGATGGTGGAAAATTCCTTTTCCAGCGGCAGTGCCACGGAGGATGCCATCGTGTCGGGACTGGCGCCGGCCAGGCTGGCTTCGACGTTGATCACCGGTGCGCTGTAGCTCGGCAGCGCGGCCACCGGAATGCGCTGGTAGGCGACCAGGCCGGCTAGCGCTGCGCTGAGCGTCAGCAGCGTGACCATCACCGGCCGCCGTATGCACAGTTCGGCCAGGTTCACGCGGCGGCGCCCCCGTCACGCCGGCGCACGCGGTACAGTCCGAAGGCGCTGGCCAGCCCGACGCTCCCGAACACCAGCCACGGCAGCTGCGGCCAGTGCGCGCGCTCGGAAAATTGCATCAGCCAGCCGCCGCTCACATTGCCCAGGGCGCCGCCGAGCGCGAGGCTGAGCGAGCTGACGCCCAAAAAGGTGCCGAGCGCCTGTGGATGCGCCATGCTGGCAATGAGGGACTGGATGCTGGGGCGCACCAGGATCGCGCCAATGGAAAACGTGGCCACGCACACCAGCAGAGCGGCAAAGCTGTCGGCCAGGACCACCGCACCGGCGCCGAGCGCGACGATGGCCATGCCGAGCACGAGGATCTGGCCTGTGTTCAGCCAGCGTTGCACCAGCTGGAGCAGGTGATACTGGAACACCACCGTCAGGGCGGCGCTGAGCGCGAACATGATGCCCACGCTGTCCTGATTGCCGCTGAGCTTTTCCGCCAGCAGGGGAAAGCTGATATTGATCTGGACGGCGACGAACCAGTAGCCGGCCATCAGCAGCGTGAGCAGCATGAACGGGCGGTCGCGGGCGACCAGGCCCAGGCCATGCGTGAGCGGGCGCGCCGCGTGCTCGCTTCGCAGGGGTGGCAGCGAGCCCAGCGCGATGACGCAATTGAGCGCGAAGCATCCAGCGGCGGCCAGGCACACGCTCTGGAAGTCGTAGCGCAGCAGCGCGACCCCCAGCAGCGGACCCAGCGTGCTGGCCACCCCGCTGATCCAGTTACTGAGCCAATAGTAGCGAGCGCGGGTCTGCTGGGTGGTCAACGCGGCGATGGCGGCCTGGTACGGCGCTTCGAACAGGGCGCCACCGAGCGCCGAGAGCACCATCGCCAGCATCAGCCGGGGCGCATCGGCCGCGCTTGCCAGGCTGGCAAAGCCGGCAGCGCGCAGCAGCACGCCGGCCGGCTCGGTCTCGCCCTGGCGCAGCCTCACGGCCGGTCCGGCGCCCCCGGCAGCTTGTAGGCGTCGCGCCCGGGCTTGAGCGGCCGCAGCAGCCAGTACGGCCGGCGTGTGCCGTCGGGCGAGTAGTGCGCGGCCGGCCGCGTCCGCGCGAGCCACTCGACGTACGCCTCG
>CBFGOU010000147.1:0-9471 GCA_965650445.1 uncultured Oxalobacteraceae bacterium
ACCCTTTTCAATGCGCTGACCAAGGCCGGCATTCCGGCTGAGAACTACCCGTTCTGCACCATCGAACCGAACGTCGGCGTGGTCGAAGTGCCGGACCCGCGCATGGCCGCGCTGGCCGAGATCGTCAAGCCCGAGCGCATGGTCAACGCCATCGTCGAGTTCGTCGACATCGCCGGCCTGGTGGCGGGCGCCTCGAAAGGCGAGGGCCTGGGCAACCAGTTCCTGTCGCACATCCGCGAAACCGACGCGATCGTCAACGTGGTGCGCTGCTTCGAAGACGACAACGTGATCCACGTGGCCGGCAAGATCAATCCGCTGGACGACATCGAAGTCATTCAGACCGAGCTGGCGCTGGCCGACATGGGCACGGTTGAAAAAGCCATCCACCGCGAAAACAAGAAAGCCCGTTCGGGCGACAAGGATGCGGCCAAGCTGGTCGCCCTGCTCGAACGCATGATGCCCTTCCTGAACGACGCCAAGCCAGTGCGCGCGATGGGGCTGGACGCCGACGACATGGCGCTCATCAAACCGCTCTGCCTGATCACCGCCAAGCCGGCCATGTACGTGGCCAACGTGTCGGACACCGGTTTCACCAACAACCCGCTGCTGGACCAGCTGACCGCCTACGCCAAGTCGCAGAATGCACCCATCGTATCGATCTGCGCGGCCATCGAATCGGAGATCGCCGACCTGGACGACGAAGACAAGAGCGCCTTCCTGGCCGACATGGGCATGGAAGAGCCGGGCCTGGACCGCCTGATCCGCGCCGCCTACAAGCTGCTGGGCCTGCAGACTTACTTCACCGCCGGCGTAAAAGAAGTGCGCGCCTGGACCATCCACATCGGCGACACCGCACCGCAGGCTGCCGGCGTGATCCATACCGACTTCGAACGCGGTTTCATCCGCGCGCAAACCATCGCCTACGACGATTACATCGCCTACAAGGGCGAAACCGGCGCCAAGGAAGCGGGCAAGATGCGCGCCGAGGGCAAGGAATACGTGGTCAAGGATGGCGATGTGTTGAACTTCCTGTTCAACGTCTGAGCCGTCGAAGCGATCGCCCCATCCGCCCTCCGCAACGAGGGCGTTTTCATTTCTAGAACAGGCTGGACGCAATATTGATTGTCAGCGCGAGCAGGGTGGCATTGAAGAAAAAGGCCAGGACACAGTGGACGAGACCGATCCGGCGTTGCGATCGCGTCGTGAAGCTGATGTCGGCAGTCTGGCCGGAAGTGCCGATGACACAGGCGAAGTACAGAAAGTCGCCGTAGTCGGGCGCCTGTCCTCCAGGGAAATCCAGACCGCCGGGGCCGCCGCGCATGACCGCGCTGTAGTAGTCGTGCGCGTAATGCAGCGCGAACATTGTCTGTGTAAAGGCCCACGAGGATATCAAGGTCCCAATCGCAAGGCCGATGTGCATGTAGCGACTGGCGCCATGCAGGTCTTTCACGACCGCAAGCTCGTTCACGATGGCGGCCAGCGATGCGATTGCCGCGGCCACGACCAGGGCCAGGACCGCAAGGCGTCCTTCGTCCTCTTGGCAGGCGCGGCTGCGCATGCGCTCATGCGTCGACCAAAACATCAAGCGTGCGGCGAGAATAAGATAGGCCACCGCGCCCACGTTCCAGCCGATGATCATGCGCGTGATGGCATGGGTGGCCAGTGACGTCGGAAGCACCAGGGTCGTCACCAATCCAAGCAGGCCACAAGCGGCCAGGCGTGAACGTGCCAGGATGATGCGCCCGATCTTGGTTCGGGCAACGGCGGAGGCGATGGTCTTCATAACGGCATGGTAGCCGAAAATTGCCAACCTAAAATCACGCGCCGGGGGCCATAATTCCCGCACTGCCGCCGCAGCTCAGCCGGGCGCGCCGGTGCCGGACGAATCAAAAGCGCGCGCCAAGTGAGATCCGGGTCGCGCGATTGCGGGTGAAATTGGCGAACTGATCCTCAGCAAGCCTGAGGAATAGGGATTTGTAATCGTAAGTCAGGGAAACGGCGTTCCCGTGAATAAATAGATCGTCGCCGGTCAGGCCGCTTTTGTGGGACGCATCGAGCGTCCAGCGCGCGACGTTGGAAGACTTGTAGCGCAATACGCAATGGGTCACGTGCTGATGCGTTCCGAGACGGTCATCCGAAATACGAAACAGCGATACTTCGGTGTCAGGAATCGCGCGTGATCCAAGGCCGACAGTAATCGCGTCATTCGGGTCGAAATTAAGGTTGTAATAGTCGTGCAGGTTGGTGCGGCCCCAGCCGACGATGGCATAGTTGGCGCCGCCAACTTCCGCCGTCACGGAACCGCCGATAAAGCCTCGGCTTGCCAGCTGCGCAGACCAGATCACGCGCAGCGCTTCGCTGTCCTGGTGAAATTCATATCCGGCGCGGGCCTGACTGAATCCAGCGCGGTCCCGGTACGCGCCGATCCACACGGTATGGTCCCCTATGCTGGCGCGGAGATTCAGGTCGCTTGCATCGTTACCATCCGATGACCGGTAATAGGACGGCGTGAGTTTGAATGCCGGTTCGCGCTGCTGCGCATTATCCGCGCCATTGGTATCCTGCGCCCAGGCACCGCCAGCCGAAACCAAGGCGGCCAAGCAGACCGCACGTTTTGTGAATAGGTGCTGTGAGAACATAGTGTCCTGTGGTTATCCCTGACCTTGCCGATTTTAGTGGATTCGCAAACCGGCCGCACCTATTCCAATGATGGCTTGCCTGCGCCTACGTGCGCGTGGATGCGAAGTGCGTTTGCAATCGCGCCAGTTCTTCCGCCGTAATATGCGTGACCGAACCGTGTTTGGGACCGGAGAAATTCGTCGTCTTCATGGGCGAGCCCGGATCATTAAAGCGGCCCAGGTTCTTGTAGTTGACGAAGTCGGTGGTCTCCGAGAAGCCCATATTGGTCGGCTTTGCGCCGAACACGTCGTACATCAGGACATAGCTGTCGCTGCCGATCCGGCGCCACAGCATGGGGGCTTCGCATGCCATGGTTTCGGGATCGACCTTCCTCGGGTCAAACTGATAGCCCTGGTTGATCTTGTCCGACACCGCATGGCGCAGACCGCCGGGATTGGCATGCGCCACATAGAACAGGTGGTACTTGTCGCCGATCCTGGTGATGTCGCCGTCGATGGTGCTCTTGTCCTTTTCCGGGTAGGCAAACAGCTGTTCCGGCGTGGTTTCCAAGGTTGTGAAAGCATTGTCGGCGTAGGCGTAGACCATGTAATTATGTCCACCCCTGCGACGCACGGTGAAGTAGACCATCAGTTTTTTCCGCGCTGTGTCGAAAATGGTCTCGGGTGCCCAGGCTGCGGCGATATCGTTGTACTGCGCGAAGAGGTCGGGAATCCGGACCAGCACATGGGTCCAGTTGATCAGGTCATATGACTTCATGAAGACCAGCGAGCGGTTGTTCCCCCAGCCGTACCGCTCGAGGGGCCGCGAGCATTAGCATTGATAACGATAACATGGACGGCTTTTGGCTACATGCAATTTGCGAGGAAGACGCGATTTTTCATTGCAGGAGCAGATCTTGCTATCGCTCACATGGCTCATCAGAAGGATATAAGGTATGCATTATTCAAATGCGCACGACCTACCAATGAAACGCTTTTCTTTAGTCGCCATCGCAGCCGCGCTGAGCGCACTGTCCACCTGCACGACCTTGCCAAGCGTCGCAAAATGCCCCCGTCCCCGAGTGCCTGCGCACCGTGCCTCGTGTTCGCTAGAGCATTAGCGTTATCACTAGTAGATTCATCACCTGTCGTCTTGGGGGGAAACCGGGTGGTCACTGTCAGACGTGCATGCCTTGATTCTTCATAATTTCCTAAAAGCAAAATCGATCAACAATTGCCACAGCATTCCCACCCTGATAGGAGGCACTATGGCAATCGACGTATATCTACAAATTGACGGTATCAAAGGCGAGTCGATGGACGACAAGCACAAGGATTGGATCGAATGTTCAATGGTGCATTGGGGGGTGCACCAGCCCAAGAGCGCGACGGCGTCTACAGGCGGTGGCCACACCGCAGAACGGGTTCAAATGTCCGATATTCTGTTCAGCAAACTGTCCGACCTGTCCTCGCCGATCCTACTGCAGGTTTGCTCGATGGGAAAAACAATTCCAAAGGCGAAGTTCGAGTTCATGCGCGCGGATGCAAACGGCCAGCCCATTAGATATTTCGAAATTGAGCTGGAAAACGTCCTGATCGGAATGGTTACGCCTTCCATCGAGTCCGGTGACATACTGTCTGAGAATGTCTGCCTCAAATTTTCCAAGGTAAGGTGGCAATACACACAGCAGAAAATCAGCGGCGGCGCGGGCGGCAATACGGCCGGCGGTTGGGATCTCTCGTCCAACAAAATCGTGTAGGGGGACGCCATGTCGGTAGATGTCGACAAATTTACGACGCACTTGCGCAAACATGCGGCAAGAGATTTCGGTGCTGGACATTGCGCACAGTGGGTACGCAAAGCGCTCCAGGCAAGTGGCGCCACCGTTCCCCAGCCTTATCCGCCGACGGCGAAGGAATGGGGACCAACGTTGCTGCGGTTGGGGTTCCACGAAATCACTGTGGAAAATCCGGACGCATTTCATTTTGTAAAAGGCGATGTGATGGTCATGAAGCCCCACAAGGGGGGCAAACCAGCAGGCCACATCGCCGGGTACGATGGCAAGAACTGGATTTCCGATTTTATACAGCGAGACTTCTGGGCCGGGCCAGGTTATCGCAGGGAGAAGCCGAGCTATGTCGTTTACCGTCCTTGACCGCACCTTCGTAGCCGTATCCCTCGCGCTGGCCAGTTGCGTTGCACTTGCCAAGGATGGGCCGCCACGCATGCTACGAGAGCCTGTGTTCGGTCTTCGCATTGACGCGGCGAACCCGAAGCTCGACCTGCTGCCCGACGAAGTGCGCGACAAGTGTTCTGAGATCGCGAATAACGATCAGTGGACGGGACGCCTTTGGGTATATGCACGTGCGCACGATGCGGATGCCACCTATTACGTCGTTGGCGGGTACTTCGAACGCCACCATCCGGACCGGGGAGAGTCTCGGTATTGGTTGGACACGTATGGTGGCGTGTATCGAATCGAAGGTGCAAAGTGTTTGGGGGTTGGTCCTGCACGGGAAGTGTTTGACGTGCGCCCATTCGATGAAACGCCGCAGCCGGTACTGAAGGCGCTCGCGGACGATCTGGCCTCCAGACTTGCGCGTGCGTTCGCCGGACAAGATCGGCTCCGGACGAAAATGCGAAGCCACCGTGTAGACTTTGGCACTCTGAGTCCCGAGTTGCGTGAGGCGTTCAAGGCGTACTCCGGGCAAAAGTAACCGCCGCGCGGTACCCCTGCGCCCTCCGCAACGAGGGTGTTTTCATTTTCATTTCCCGAGCGACCTTAGGGGCAGTTCAATCTTGAGTCCGGCTAATACGCCGGGCAGCAATGTCCACTAGCGAGGCGATGAAAAGATACGCCATAAATGTTGTAGAGTATTGCACTATTGTGAAATGCTTATTTTCCGCTGATGAATCTCCTTCCGAAAATCGCCATCGCAGCCGCGCTGAGCGCACTGTCCGCCTGCACGACTCCGCCCACCGTCGCCGACCAGCCCTTCAAATGCAGCAACTGCGACGAATGGAACCAGCCACAGGCACCGTTCAACGTGGCCGCCAATACCTGGTACGTCGGCCCCCAAGGCCTGTCGGCGCTGCTGATCACCGGGCCGCAGGGCCATATCCTGCTCGACGGCGCGCTGCCGCAGTCGGCCGCCCTCATCGAGCGCAACATCAAAACGCTGGGTTTCCGCATCGAGGACGTCAAGCTGATCGTGAACTCGCACGCGCATTTCGACCATGCCGGCGGCATCGCCGCCTTGCAGGCCAGGAGCGGGGCGCAGGTTGCCGCCAGCGTGCACGGCGCCCAGGTGCTGCGTGACGGCGTCATCGGCAAGGACGATCCCCAGTACGACCCAGATTACCAACCCAGCGTGCCGAAAGTACCGAATGCGCGCGGCGTGGCCGATGGCGAAACCTTAAGCGTCGGCCCCCTGAAAATTACCGCGCACCTGACGCCCGGCCACACCCCCGGCAGCACCACCTGGACCTGGACCTCGTGCGACAGCAAGGGTTGCCTGAACATGGTGTACGCCGACAGCGTCACGCCGGTCTCTGCCGACGGCTTCCGCTTCACGGGGGCGCGCGCAAGCGAGTTCAGAAAGAGCATCGACAAGATCGCCGCGCTGCCGTGCGATGTGATCGTGTCGACCCATCCAGACTTCACCGATACCTTCGACAAACTGGCCGCGCGTACACCTGAGCGCAACACCTTCATCACGCCGGACGGATGCCGCACGTACGCCGCAGCCGCGCATCAGCGCATCGATGCGCGCCTGGCCGCCGAGAGCGCATCCGCGCCGAACCCGGCGCACAGCCACTAAGCGCTGCTCGAGTGCGCCGCGCCCAGCCTCCAATTCTTGATTGGGCAAAAACGCACCGGACCACGCGCTCAGTGGCGCAGCGTGATCCCGACCATGTATTGCGCGCCCGCGTAGGCGTAGTCGAGCAGGTTGGGGGTGCCGTCGGCAAACGGCTGGTAGCCGCCTTGCGACGCCGTCACCGTTACCCGGCCGATATTGCGTCCTTCGGCGAACAGCTCGATGCCGTTGGCGAAGCGGTAGGAGACCTTGGCGTCGAGGAAGCGGCGCGCATCCTGGAAGGTGGGCGAGGCGGGGTTGTAGGGCAGCCCGGTCCCGCCGACGATGCCGTTGGCGGGATAGCTGTTGGTCATGCCGGTAAGGCCGCGAAAGAATGCGGCGGCGCTTTGCAGCGCTATCCGCGCGCGCCACTTGCCGTCGTCATACCAGAGCGATGCGTTCCAGGTGTACCTCAGCTCGCCGATGGGCCTCATTGGATCGCCGCTGATCAGCTCGCGCACCGCCGCTTCCAGGTTGTTCGACCGCACCCGCGTGTAATTCATTTCCAGCCCGGTATGTCGCAGCAGGGAGGGCAGGGCGGTGAACGCCGTCTTGCCGCTCAACTCGACACCCCTGCGGTCGGTGGCCGGCCCGTTCGCATAGGTCGTGTAGGCATACTCGACCTCGGACAGGTCGCGCCCGGTGGCCGGGTCGACCGCGCCCGACCCGGCGAACGGCCGCGCGTTGGTGACCGCCACCCGCTGCGCCGGCCCCACGATGCCCTTCTGGCGGAACAGCGCCAGTGACAGCAGCGTATCCCGGCTCGGATACCACTCCAGCGCCAGATTGGTGTTGCGGTTGCTCTGGGCGCGCAAGCCCGGATTGCCCAGCGTGCCATTGCAGGCCATGTCGGGCGTATCGCCGTCTTCCCCGCCGGCGAGCTTGCGCTCATCCCGGGTGCAGCTCACCCCATTGCTGTACAGGTATTCCACCGGTGGCCGGGCGATAACCTTGGCGCGGTTCAAGCGCACGGCCAACCGGTCGCGCAGCGGCCACCAGGCCAGATTGAGCACCGGCATGACATCCGTGCTGCTGCGCTGAAGCGCCGTGTTGCGCGCCAGCGCGGTCATCGAAATCCCGGCCGCCGCATTCGGGTTGGCCGGATTGTATGCCGCCGTCTTCATGATGGACTGGAACGTCATCAGGCCGGTCGCGGCAACGCTGGTGCGCACCAGCCGCCAGCCGATATTGCCGTTCAGTTCCCAGTCGAACGGCAGCCGTCCGAAGTTGAGGTCGGCGCTCACATAAGCGCTGGTGATGCGCTCGCTCACGGCGCTCCTGGGTTGCTCATATACCTTGCCGTCGTTGCCCGTGCAAAACTTGATGCAATCAAGATTGAAGTGTTGCACACCGCTGCCCTCGATCACCTTGCGCACGTCGATCTCGGCCCAGCCTTGCGGCAGCGTGGCCGGGCGGTTCGGCAAGCTGTTGAAGTAGGTGATGGTGTCGCGCGTCATCGCCTGCGCGACGATATTGCGGTAGTCGGCCTGATGCATGACGATGGTGCTGTTGAACGCCGTCGCCGGGCTGGTGCTGTAGCGGATGCCGTACTGGCAGGGCGTGCCGCCGGGCGCCAGCGAACCGGGGGTGTCTTCGCAGGCCTGATAGTTGCTGCCGATGGCCACGCGCGGCACCACCACGGCGGGGCCGGCCGCATCGGCCGGTTTGACCGTATAGCCTGAACCGGTATAGCTTTCCTGTCCATTGCCGCGGCGCGACAGCCCGAACTTGATGCGGTTAACAACCGGCACGGCATCGTTGACGGCGTACGTCAGGTCGAGCCTGGCCACATCCTCGCCGCGTTCCATGATGCGCCCATTGGTCATGATCAGCGGGGTCGCTGCCGAGGTGGCCGGCAGGCGCGCATCGGCGGGGGACTGCAGCAGGCCGTAGTGATTCGGGTCCTTCTGGCTGATCGCGACATCGGCCGGCAAGGTGTAGGTCCACAAGCCGTCCGGCGCCAGCGACACCGTGGATGCGCCGTACCGATACGCGAAACCGGTGCGCCACTGCATGCGCCAGGCGTCGGCGCGCGCGCGTCCGGCCAGGAACTCGGCGCGCAGCGCGCCCGAGCGCCAGCTGCCGCCAAGCTGGGCGTATTGCGACCGGCTCTGGATCTGGTCGTACAGCTGGTCGCTCAGGACCGAGGCATTGCTCAGCGTGTATTGGGTGACGTGGTGGTTGGCATCCACCTTGACCGAGGACGGATCGATGTTGACGACCGAACCGTTGGTCAGGCCGCGATAGGTGCCGCCGGCCGTGCCCAGGTTGACCGGCGACGGATACCAGTAATATCCCGGCAGCGCGCTGCGCATGATGGCGGGCGCGGCGCCGCTGTCGGCAAAGCTGCCGTCCGCATTGGTGGCGATGGCGCCCTGGGTAAAGAACAGCTGGTCGTCGCTGATCCTGCGGGTGTTGCGGTTGAACTTGGCGTACAGCGACAGATCGTCGCTGGCCTTGACATCGAAGCGCAGGTCGCCGTACAGGCGGCGGTCGTACTGGCGCCGCATCTGATAGCGCGGATTTTGCGGCGTGTAATCGTTCCACTGGTTCAGGCAGCTGAGCAGTTCGCCGCTGCGCTGGTTTTGCGCGATGGTGCGGTTGCTCGAGCTCGCGATCGACGCCAGCTCCGTGCTGCTGTAGCGCGGAAACGCCGCATAGCAGTCCGCCTTGGTTTGGGCCGCCGCCGAGCGGCTGACGATCTCCAGCGGGCTGTAGGCATCGACACTGCCGCCGCCCGCCCTGGCCCAGCTGGCCAGCGGCGCGGTGGCCGCCGGATTGCTCGTCGAGACGGTCGCCGGGTTGTAGGAAAACGTTTTTTCCGGCGACTGGTCGTAGTCGATCGAACGGCTCATGCCGATGTCGCGGCTGGACACGAACATCGTATGGTTTTCATTGCGCGCCTCCGTCCTGGTCAGGTTCAGCACCACGCCCAGCCGCTTGTCGAGGAATCTGTCGGCAAACACCAGGTTCAGATTCGGCGTCCAGCGCTCGT
>CBFGOU010000148.1:0-9466 GCA_965650445.1 uncultured Oxalobacteraceae bacterium
ACGCTCAATTCCGCTCGGCATCGAAGCGCCCAGAATTTGCTGCACCTTGGCCTTGGTTGGGGCAGTCAAGGTGATGTCGCGCAGTTTGTCGAGCCGCACAACCATGTCCGAACGGGCGCCACCGAGAACGTCCTTGAGCTCAGTGTTGAGCGCAGTGTACGCCTGCATCAAGGCTGAAGCAGGCGCGGCCGGCGCGACGGGCGCCTTGCGCGGCGTGGTGGCGCCGAATGCGGGAGCGGCGGCTACCAGGGCGGCCAGGGTAGCGATACGAACGGTGTTCTTCACGGACTTCCTTTTCTATTGAGGTCTAGGCAATTTTTCCATTATGAAAGAGTTGAGTGTAAAAGTCATGCTGATTTTGGCGCTTGTTGCGCTCGCGCCATCGAGTCTGCGTGTCCGTCGTACAATAGCGGCTCCCGAATTTCACCAGCTAGAGATACCGCCATGGCCGTCAATTCCCCGCTCCCACTCGCCGCCGACCTTGCCCCCATCAATGGCATCGACATCGGCTATGCCCAAGCCGGCATCAAGAAGCCCAACCGCAAGGACGTGCTGGTCATGAAGCTGGCCGACAGCGCCACCGTGGCCGGCGTGTTCACCAAGAACCGTTTCTGCGCCGCGCCGGTCCAGGTCAGCAAGGCCAATCTGGCCGCCGTGGCCGCCGGCGGCGCGCCGATCCGCGCGCTGGTGGTCAACACCGGCAACGCCAACGCCGGCACCGGCGAACCGGGCCTGGCGCACGCCAACGCCACCTGCAAGGCGCTGGCCGACCTGCTCGGCTGTGCGCCCCAGCAGGTGCTGCCGTTTTCCACCGGCGTGATTCTCGAACCGCTGCCGATCGACAAACTGGTGGCCGGCCTGCCGGCGGCCGTGGCCAATCTGCAGGCCGACAACTGGTTCAACGCCGCCGAAGCCATCATGACCACCGACACCCAGCCCAAGGCGGCCTCGAAGACGGTCGACATCCGCGGCCACGCGGTGACCATGACCGGCATCAGCAAGGGCGCCGGCATGATCAAGCCGAACATGGCCACCATGCTCGGTTACCTGGCCATCGACGCCAAGGTCGCCCAGCCGGTGCTCGACGAACTGGTGCGCCACGCGGCCGACCACTCGTTCAACTGCATCACCATCGACGGCGACACCTCGACCAACGATTCCTTCATCCTGATCGCCACCGGCACCGGCAGCCTGGCCATCGCCAATACCGATTCGACCGAATACGAAGAACTCAAGATCGCCGTCACCGACATCGCGCGCAACCTGGCCCAGCAGATCATCCGCGACGGCGAAGGCGCCACCAAGTTCATCACCATCTCGGTCGACGACGGCGGCGATGTGGAAGAGTGCCGCAAGATCGCCTATTCGATCGCCCACTCGCCGCTGGTCAAGACCGCCTTCTTCGCCTCCGACCCGAACCTGGGCCGGATCCTGGCGGCGGTCGGCTACGCCGGCGTCGACGACCTCGACGTCAGCAAGATCGACCTGTACCTGGACGACGTGCATGTGGCCAAAAACGGCGGGCGCCATCCCGACTACCGCGAAGAGGACGGCCAGCGCGTCATGAAGCAGAGCGAGATTACGGTGCGCGTGAAACTCGCGCGCGGCAGCGCCACCGCCACCGTCTGGACCTGCGACCTGTCGCACGAGTACGTGAGCATCAACGCCGACTACCGTTCCTGATTGCCGCGATGACGATGAGCCCACTCGACCAATTTCTCCTGCGCGCCGAAGCGCTCTTGCTGCGCGTGGAAGCGGTGCTGCCGCCCGCGCACGCGCGCGAACCGGACTGGAAGCTCAGCTTCGCCTTCCGCTGGCGCAAGCGCAGCAATGGCGCCGGCTTCCTGCAGCCGGTGCTGCACGCGGCCACCATCGCGCTGTCGGACCTGCACAACATCGGCCCGCAAAAAGCCGGGATCGAACAGAACACCCGCCAGTTCGTGGCGGGCCGTCCGGCCAACAACGTGCTGCTCACGGGCGCGCGCGGCACCGGAAAATCCTCGCTGATCAAGGCCTGCCTGAACCAGTTCGCCGGCCAGGGTCTGCGCCTGATCGAAGTCGACAAGGCCGACCTGGCCGACCTGCCCGACATCGTCGATCTGGTGGCGGGACGGCCGGAACGCTTCATCATCTTTTGCGACGACCTGTCGTTCGAAGAAGGCGAGAGCGGCTACAAGGCACTCAAGGTGGCGCTGGACGGCAGCATTTCCACGCAGTCGGACAATGTGCTGATCTACGCGACCTCCAACCGGCGCCACTTGCTGCCGGAAAAGATGAGCGACAACGCCAGCTACACCCATCTGCCCGACGGCGACCTGCACCCGGGCGAAACGGTGGAAGAGAAGATTTCGCTGTCCGAGCGCTTCGGCCTGTGGCTGTCGTTCTATCCCTTCAAGCAGGACGATTACCTGGACATCGTGGCGCACTGGCTGGGCAGTTTCGGCTGCACGCTTGAACAGGTCGACAGCGCGCGCGGCGACGCCCTGCGCTGGGCCCTGCAGCGCGGTTCGCGTTCGGGCCGGGTGGCCTGGCAGTTCGCCAAGGACTACGCCGGACGGCACGCGCAATGAGCGAGGCGGCCAAGCCGATCGATGTCGCGGTCGGCATCCTGATGCGCGATAACGGCGACGTGCTGCTGGGCCAGCGGCCCGACGGCAAACCGTATGCGGGCTACTGGGAATTCCCGGGCGGTAAAGTGGAAGCGGGCGAACCGATCCTGGACGCCCTCAAGCGCGAATTCGTCGAAGAACTGGGCGTGCGCATTCTGGAGGCCGAGGAGTGGTGCGGGGTCGAGCACGTGTACGAACACGCGCATGTGCGCCTGCATTTTTTCATCAGCCGGGCCTGGGAAGGCCAGCCGCAAAGCCTGGAAGGTCAGGCCTTCGCCTGGCAGGGCGCGGTGGGTGTCAGCCCGCTGCTGCCGGCCACCATTCCGTTGCTGGAGTGGCTCGACAGGGTGCGCTATCAGTGATTGTCGCGGTCGGGTATTAGATCGTCGTCGGCGGGCGGGCCGGGAATCGTGTACTTTTCTTCGGCCCAGGCACCCAGGTCGATCTGCTTGCAGCGGTTGGAACAGAAGGGGCGGAATTTGCTCGCTTCGGTCCATTCGACCTTGGCGCCGCAGGTAGGGCAGGTGACGGTAGTCATGACAGGCTCACGAATCAAAAATTACACAGGGTGAGCTCGAACGGCACATCGTCTTCCAGCGGCTTGGGCTTGAGGTCGCCGCCCTGGGTTGTGAAGCGCACCCATAGCATGTATTTGTTGGCAGAAATCTCCGGAATCGCTCCCAGGCTTTCGTCCAGGGTCAGGCGCAGCATCTGGTACACTTTTCCCTGCAACATCTGCTGATAGCTGCCGGCGATGGCGATCATCTTGACCGGGCCGCCAGAGTCGCGCAGCAGGCGCAGCACCAGGGCCAGCGCATCGAACAGCGGCGCCAGCGGGCCGAACCAGGTGATGATGTCGTTGAAGCGTTGTTCGGCCGGGCGCTTTTGCCAGGCGTAATAGGAGGGCAGGTCGAATTCGCAGGCGCCGCCGGGGATGATGGTGCGCCCGCGAATGCTCATCAGCCATTCGTTCTCGCGCACGTTCTGGCCGGTCTTGCCTTGCGCGGCGACCAGCGCGCTGCTGACCGTTTCCACTTCGGCCAGCACGGCGTCGAGCATCTCGGCGGCCACGTTCGGATTGGAGCGGTAGCTCAGCAGGCTTTGCTTCTGGCGTTCCAGTTCCTGCAGCAGATCCGATTTCAGGTCCGCGCGTCCGGCCACTTCGAGCATGTCGAAGATGGTGGCGAGCGCGACATGGTGCTGCATTGCATGTTCTTGTTGTACGAAGAACTTGAATTTCTCATACAGGTCTTCCAGCCGCAACAACGTGCGTATGCGCTCGTTGAAAGGGTATTCGTAGACGATCAAAATGACATCCCTTTATTGTTGACTGGAGAAGAATCCCGTGATTCTGAACCAAGAGAGGCAAAATTACAAACGCTCACTTGGTAATCGTGCCATTCTCCCGGAAAAGTCCAAATATTGTTCGTGCAGGTGGGCAATTTGGGGCAACAAGGCGTCGATTCCGCCGTCATTGACTATCACATCATCGGCTGCCGCCAGGCGCTCGGTACGCGTGACCTGGGCCGCCATGATCGCTCGTACTTGCTGTTCTGATAAACCGTTGCGCGCCATGACGCGCTGTATCTGGGTCGCTTCGCTGCAATCGATGGCCAGCACGCGCGCGACGCGCTGGCGCCAGCTGCCCGACTCGACCAGCAGCGGCACCACCATGATCACGTAGGGGCCGGTGGCGGCCAGCGCTGCCGCTTCCGCGCTGGCGCGGATGCGCGGGTGCAGGATCGCTTCCAGGCGCGCCTTGGCGAGCGGATCGGAGAACGCCAGGGCACGCATGCGTGCGCGGTCCAGCGCGCCATCCGGACCGGCAAATTCCGGCCCGAAGGCTTGCACGATCTCCGGCATGGCCGGGCCGCGCGGCGCGGTCAGGGAATGGGCGATCTGGTCGGTATCGACGATGGACGCGCCCAGTTCGGCAAAGCGGTCCGCCACCGTGGTCTTGCCGCAGCCGATGCCACCGGTCAGGCCAACGGTAAAGCGCGTCATCGGCGACACCGCTAGGCCAGCAGCCGCGCCACCAGCGACTGGGTGAAGGCGGCCAGCTCATTGCCGTACAGCAGCGCGATCAGGCCGGCGCCGGCCAGGTAGGGGCCGAACGGGATAGGGGTGCCGCGCGCGTGGCGGCCGCCCACCATCAGGGTCAGGCCGACGATCGAACCGACCACCGACGACAGCAGGATGATGGTCGGCAGCATGGTCCAGCCCATCCAGGCGCCCAGCGCGGCCAGCAGCTTGAAGTCGCCGTAGCCCATGCCCTCCTTTTTCATGATCAGCTTGAACAGCCAGTAGACCGACCACAGCGCCAGATAGCCGGCCACCGCGCCGATCACCGCCTCGTGCAGCGGCACGAAGGTGCCGTTCAGGTTGATGAGCAGGCCCAGCCACAGGAGGGGATAGGTCAGGTCGTCCGGCAGGTATTGCGTATCGAAGTCGATGAAGGTCATGGCCACCAGCGCGAAGGCAAACACGGCCGCGCTCAGGCCGGCCACGCCGCTGCCGAACTTCCACACCATCAGCGCGGCCAGCGCGCCGGTGAGCAGTTCCACCGCCGGGTAGCGCGCCGAGATCGGCGCCTTGCATTTGCTGCACTTGCCGCGCAGGGCCAGCCAGCTGATGACCGGTATGTTTTCCAGCGCCGTGATCTGGTGCCCGCAATGCGGGCAGGCCGAGCGCGGCACCATCAGGTTGTAGCTATCCTGATGCGGCAGGTCCTTGCCCTGCTTGTGCGCGATGTAGTTCTCCTCGTCGCGCTCCATCATCTTGGGCAGGCGGTGGATGACGACGTTGAGGAAGCTGCCGATCAGCAGGCCGAACAGGGCGGCGGCCAGGGTAGGGGCCAGCAAGCCTGGGGCGGCGAACAAAAGAGTTTCTGGCGACATGGGGTCCCGTTTGGCAAGTATGGAAAGTAGTTCTCTACATCAACGCATTTTAGAGGGTTCTGCCCGCGCGGCAAACCGCCGCATGGCTTTAATTAGTGATTTTGCCCCGGGCCGGCCCCCAGCTGGTCGAGAATATGCGCCGTCATGTTGCGCGCAAGTTCCTGTTCGCCGTAAAAAATCGCCGCACCCGTATCGCTGCGCAGCAGATCGGCGTCCTGCGCGCTATGGGTGCGCACCAGGATGCGGATCGACGGATTGAGCGCGCGCGCCGTCTCGGCCATGCTGCGCACGTCGACGCTGTCGGGCGTGGCGATGGCCAGCACCGTGGCGTTGGCGATATGCGCCTGGATCAGCACGGACGGCTCGGCCGCGTTGCCGGCCACCGCCGCAATGCCGCGCTTGCGCAGCTGGTCGACGTAGTCGCGATTCTGTTCGGCGACGACGAAATGGATACCGCGTGCCTCCAGCTGGTCGGCAATCATGCGTCCGACCCGGCCATAGCCGACCAGCACCACCTGGCCGCTCAGTTGCTCGTGCGGCACGCTGGTGGGCAGCTCGGCCAGCGGATCGAGCGGCAGCGAAAGCTTGCGCGCCAGATCCGGACTGCCGCTGAGCCACTTCTCCAGCGGCTCGACCGCCTTGAACAGCAGCGGATTGAGGGCGATCGAAATGATCGCACCGGCCAGGATCAGGTTCTGGCCCTGCGCCGGCAGCAATCCCAGCGACATGCCCATGGCCGCCAGAATGAAGGAAAACTCGCCGATCTGGGCCAGGCTGGCCGACACCGTGGCGGCGGTCTTGATCGGGTAGCGCAAGCCCAGCACCAGCAGGAAGGCGGCCAGCGACTTGCCGAACATGATCACCGCCGTCACCATCAGCACGCGGCCGGGGCTGTCGACCAGGATGCGCGGATCAAACAGCATGCCCACCGAGACGAAGAACAGGACCGAGAAGGCATCGCGCAGCGGCAGCGATTCTTCGGCGGCGCGATGGGCCAGCGGCGATTCGCGCAGCACCATGCCGGCGAAGAAGGCGCCCAGCGCGAACGACACGCCGAACAATTCCGATGAACCGTAGGCGATGCCGACCGCGCTGGCGATCACGGCCAGGGTGAACAGTTCGCGCGAGCCGGTGCGCGCCACCCGCCACAGCGCCCACGGCAACAGCTTGCGTCCGCCCACCAGCATGACCGCTACAAAAGCGGCCACCTGGCCGAGCGTGATGGCCAGCGACAGCCAGAAGTTGCCGCCGGTCTCGCCTTTGCCGCCCAGGGCCGGGGCCAGCGCCGGCAGCATCACCAGCATCAGCACCGTCACCAAGTCTTCCACCACCAGCCAGCCGACGGCAATGCGCCCGTTGAGCGAGCCGAGCGTGCCGCGTTCCTCCAGCGCGCGCAGCAGCACCACCGTGCTGGCCACCGACAGGGCCAGGCCGAACACCAGGCCGGCGCCCAGCTGCCAGCCCCACAGGTGCGCCAGCCCCATGCCCATCAGCGTGGCCACGCCGATCTGCAGCACGGCGCCGGGCAGGGCGATGCCGCGTACTTCGATCAGGTCATCGATGGAAAAATGCAGGCCGACCCCGAACATGAGCAGCATGACGCCGATTTCGGCCAGCTGTCCGGCCAGCGCGACATCGGCCACGAAGCCGGGGGTGGCCGGGCCGATCACGATACCGGCGGCGAGGTAGCCGATGAGCGCGGGCAGGCGCAGGCGCACGGCGAGCATGCCGAACAGCAGGCCGAAGCCGAGTGCCGCGGCAATGGTGGTGATCAGGGTGAGGTTATGGTGCATGGGCGCGGTCCGTAGTCGATATGGCATTGATTGTACGGCGTGCGGATGCCGGCGCGGTTTTGATCGGCATGCAAGCTGCCACATGGCATTTCAGACTTCATTCGCTGCCCCGCTATCAGAAATCGAGCTGGAGAATGTACTTATCGGGCCCATAGCCCCTACGCATCGCCTTTCCAATATTTTCGGGATACCCAATCCGCCCTAACTTCGAGAATGTCAACGAGGTGCCAGGTTTGCCTACCTACCCACTAGCAGGCGTAGCTGTCAACGCAGCACGGCTCCGGGCGCTGCGAACGCAAAAAGGGCCGCGAATCGAGTGATTTGCGGCCCTTTGACTGAAAACTACTTAGCGGTTACCGGCTCGCCTTACACCACCGAACCAAGCTTGAAGATCGGCAGATACATGGCCACCACCAGGCCGCCGATCAGCACACCCAGAATCACCATGATCAGCGGCTCCATCAGCGACGACAAGGCCGCCACCGCTTCGTCGACCTCGTCTTCGAAGAAGCCGGCCACTTTGCCGAGCATGGAATCGAGCGCGCCCGACTCTTCGCCGATGGCCACCATCTGCGTTACCAGCGGCGGAAACACATTGGCGTTCTGCATGGCCACCGTCAGGCTGGTACCGGTCGAGACCTCGCTCTGAATCTTCTTGGTCGCTTCCAGATACACCGCGTTGCCGGCCGCGCCGCCCACCGAATCGAGCGCTTCGACCAATGGCACGCCGGCCGCGAACATGGTTGCCAGGGTGCGCGTCCAGCGCGCAATGGCCGCCTTGCGGATCACTGAACCGAAGATCGGCGCCCTGAGCAAGGTGATATCCATGAATCGCTGCATCTTGGCCGAACGCCGCCAGGTCTGAAAGAAGAAATAGATCACGGCAAACAGCGAGCCGAAAATCGCCCACCACCAGGCCACGAAGAATTCCGACAGGTTCATCACGAATACGGTCGGCGCCGGCAGGTTGGCGCCGAAGCTGGCGAACACCGATTTGAACGCCGGCACCACCCAGATCATGATCACCGCGGTGACCACGAAGGCGATCGCCAGAATCGACACCGGGTACATCAGGGCCGACTTGATCTTGCCCTTGATGGCCAGGGTCTTTTCCTTGTACACGGCCAGGCGGTGCAGCAGGTCTTCCAGAATACCGGCCTGTTCGCCCGCGCCCACCAGATTGCAGAACAGCGCGTCGAAGTAGAGCGGATATTTGCGGAACGCGTTGTTCAGGCTGGTACCGGTCTCGATGTCGGAGCGCAAGTCGAGAATCAGCTTGGCCATCGACGGGTTGGCGTGGCCCTTGCTGACGATATCGAACGATTGCAGCAGCGGCACGCCGGCTTTCATCATCGTGGCCAGCTGGCGCGTGAACATCGAAATGTCCTTGTCGGTGATCTTCTTGCCGCTGCGGTAAACCTTTTTCTTGACCTTGGTGACCATCACGCCCTGGCGGCGCAGGGTGACGTTGACGATGGCTTCGCCGCCGGCGCGCAGTTCGCCGCGGACGGTCTTGCCCGACTTGTCCTTGCCTTCCCAGGCGTAGACAGATTCCTTGACGGCGCTGGTGGCCTTCGATGATGAGCTTGCCATGATTTCCCTATTCGTTGGTGCAGCCGAGCACTTCTTCCAGGCTGGTCAAACCTTGTTTGACCTTCATCAGGCCGGAGCGGCGCAGCGACTTGACGCCTTCCTTTTCGGACTGCTCGGCAATCTGCATCGCATTGCCGTGCGCGAGAATGATTTTTTCGATTTCCGGCGTGATCGGCATGATCTGGTAAATGCCCACCCGGCCCTTGTAGCCGGAACCGAGGCAGCGTTCGCAGCCGACCGGACCGTAGGGCTTCCAGCCGCCCTCCAGCTCGTCGGGCTTGAAGCCGGCCGCCAGCAGGATGTCCGGGCTGGTCTCGAGCGGCTGCTTGCACGTGCACAGCCGGCGCGCCAGGCGCTGGGCGGTGATCATGATGACCGAGGAGGCGATGTTGAACGGCGCCACGCCCATATTCATCAAGCGCGTCAGGGTCGACGGCGCATCGTTGGTGTGCAGGGTCGAAAACACCATGTGGCCGGTCTGCGCGGCCTTGATTGCGATGTCGGCCGTTTCCAGGTCGCGGATCTCGCCGACCATGATGATGTCCGGATCCTGGCGCAGGAAGGACTTGAGCGC
>CBFGOU010000149.1:0-9444 GCA_965650445.1 uncultured Oxalobacteraceae bacterium
GGCAGGGGCGGCGCGGCGGCGTTCAGGGGCGTGGGTTCGAGCGGCGGTGCAGGCGGTGTCGGCGGTACCGGTATGCCGGCCTGCAGCCGCGCGAGTTCTTCGCCGATCCAGTTGCGGCGCGCCTGGCTGTCGGCGGGAAGAAATGCCCAGCCGGGCGAGCTCTGGTAGCGGTCGGCCAGCGCATCGGACAATTGCTGCAGCCGGTCCAGTTCGATCTGCACGGCATAGGACGAGAAGCTGGCCAGCAGATGATGGCGCATCAGCGCGATGCCGGTGGCGGTCACGGCCAGGATGGCCAGCAGGACGGCGGCGAACAGGCGGTGGCCGATGGAGAATTTCAAGATGTCGGAGATGCATGCCGGAAAAACCAGCAGTGTAGCGGAAATGCCGCGCGCCCCCGATCCAACGCACGCGGCACTTCGTCAGCAGGATTTACTGCTTCTTTTTGCGTGCCATGAAAGCGACGCCGGCCAGGCCGATGCCGAGCATGGCGTATTGCGACGGTTCAGGCACCGGCAGGGCCACCAGGAAGCCGCGAATTTCGCCGCCGGGATACAGGCTCGAATGAATGTTCAGATAGGCCTCGTGGGCCACGATGCCGCCCAGCAGCGTGTCGCGCGCAGCGTCGGCGGTGCCGCCGGCGGCGCTGAGGAAGGCGGCGCTGTACGTGGCCGAACTGTTCAGGTCGAACAGGTGCGAATAGGCGCCGTCGGTGACGCCGAGCGGAAAGCCGGTCAGCGGCGTGGCCACCCCTGCGGCGCCGACCAAGGGCGCCGCCGTGCAGCAATGGATGTGGGCGTCCGTGGTGGGGGCGAGCAAATCCTGGAACGGCGACGTGACCTGCATGGTGCCGGCCACGTCGTCGATGACGATGGTGGCGATGCTGTAGCCCGGCGACGGGTTGGGTGTGACCTCACCCGGTCCGCTGGCGACCGCGCGGTAGGTGGTGGTGGCAGCAAAAGCTGAACTCGCCAGCATGCCCATAGCGAGCGCCAGCGACGAGACGATCCGTTTCATATGTTTCTCCCGTTAATTATTTGCGAAATCGAAATCGAACAAAAACCAGATGAAGCGTTAGCATTAAAGCATCATCTTTGAACGCGATATCACACGCTACGGCTGGGAAATTATTGTTGGGATCGTCGCTGTCACTCGGGCTTTTTTTGCACGGTGATGCAGCCGTCCGGTTCGAGGAAGGCGCACTGCATGTCTTCCATCTTGCAGTCGGCCTTGCGGAAGGCCAGCTCGACTTCCATCTGGGATAGCTTGCAGTCCTTGAGGACCTGGTCGAACAGCTTGCCGTTGCGGCCCAGCAGTACCGGCGTGCCCTCCAGCACGGCGGCCATCTTGCGGTTGCGCGAGGAGAGAAAGGCCACGCCGATGTTCAGGGCGACCAGGGTGGCGGCGATGATCAGCCCGCCGATGAGTGAATCGTCGCCGCCGGAGAGGGAGTTGGAGACCGCTTCGCTGAGCAGCATCACCACCAGCAAATCGAAGGGCGTGAACTGGCCGATGGTGCGGCGGCCGGAAATGCGCACCATGACCATCAGCACGCCGTACACGACGGCGCCGCGCACGATGAATTCCCACCACGGCAGATCCAGGTCGAACATTGTCGTCTCCCGTCTATTTATTCATGCAACGAACGCAGCCTCGTTTCATTGTAAAGAAAAACAGGGGAGGCGCGTTTTCAGCCGTGTGCGGGGATCAGACTTCGGCCCACATCCTGAGCAGGTTGTGATAGTGGCCGGTCAGGCTGACCAGCTCGGGGCAGTCGCCGGTTTTGGCGCGCAGGCCGACGATGGTGCGGTCCAGGTCGAGCAGCAGGGCGCGGCGCGCATCGTCGCGCACCATGCTTTGCACCCAGAAGAAGGAACACACGCGCATGCCGCGCGTGACCGGTTCGACCTGGTGCACGCTGGAGGAGGGATAGACGATCATGTCGCCGGCGGGCAGCTTGACTTCGTGCGCGCCATAGCTGTCGTTGACGACCAGCGCACCGCCGTCGTAGTCCTCGGGATCGCTCAGGAACAGGGTGCAGGAGACATCGGTGCGCACCGCAGGCGCTCCGGGCGTGATGCGGATCGCGCCGTCGACATGGTCGCCGTAATGCTCGCCGCCGGAATAGGCGTTGAACAGCGGCGGCGAGCTGCGCAGCGGCAGCGCCGCGGCGAAATACAGCGGATTGGCGGCCAGCGCCGCCTGCACGGTTTCCCCGAGGGTACGGCACAGGGGGGACGCTTGCGGCAGCTGGCGGTTGTGCTTGACCTGGGCGCCTTGCTCGCCCACGGTTGCGCGCCCGTCGGTCCAGTCGGCGCCATCCAGGGCGCGGCGCATGGCCGCTACCTGGTCGCGCGTCAGGACGTTCGGGATATGCAGCATCATGGCAGGAGCAAGGTCAGGATCGAGGTCAGGATTAAAAGCGGAAATTGGCGGTCACGCTGGCCGAACGCGGCGCGCCCGGGGTGTAGCGGTAGCCGCTCTTGTTAATCGCCGCAATGTACTCCTTGTCGGCCACGTTGTACACGTTCAGCTGCAGATCGAGGTGCGGGTTGACCGTGTAGGTGGCCATGGCGTCGACCACCCAGTAGGCGTCGGCGAAGGCCGGGGTGCCGATGGCGCCGTCGGTGCCGCGATACAGCTTGCCGACGTAGCGCGCGCCGCCGCCGACCTTGAAGGCCGGGGTGATGTTGTACGAGGTCCAGGCCGTGAAGCTGTCTTTCGGCGTGTACGACAGGGCGCGGTTGCCGATGGCGGTGACGGCCTTGCCGTCGGTGACTTCGGTGTCCATGCGGGCATAGCCGGCGCTGACCAGCCAGTTGCGGGTGATGGCGCCGGTCACGCCCAGTTCGACGCCCTGCACGCGCTTCTTGCCGGTCTGGTAGTACAGCAGATCGACCGGGTCCTGTTCCAGTTCGTTCTTGACCGTGGTGCGGTAGACGGCGGCCGTCAAACTCAGCTTCTGCTGGAGCAGGTCGATCTTGCCGCCCAGCTCGAGCGTGGTGGCTGCCTGCGGATCGTATTGCGGATTGGCCAGGTTGTTGGCGCTGGTCGACAGGGCGACATTGGTGCCCGGTGGCATCTTCGAGGTCGATACCGTACCGTACACGCTGCTGGTCGGGGTCGGCTTGTAGAGCAGCGACAGCTTGCCGTTGCCGACGGTGTCGCCGAGCGACAGGGCGACCGGCGCCAGCAGGGTGCCGACCGGCAGCGTCGGGTTGCTGGTGGCGGTCGACAGGGCCGCCGCGCTGTAATCGATCTTGAAGTGGTCGGCGCGGGCGCCGGCGGTGAAGATCCACTGTTCGCCCAGCCTGATGGTGTCGAACAGGTAGACGCTCTGGGTGTCGACCTTGGCGTCCTGGAACACGCCGTTCGGCACTGGATTGAAGGCTGTCATGGCCGACCATGGATTGGGCGCGTAGATCGGGTCCCTGTTCATCACGCCGGTGCCGCCCAGGCCGAAGTTGTACTGCTTTTCCTGGGTGAATTCCAGGCCGCCCACCAGGGTGTGGTGCAGGGCGCCGGTGTCCAGGTCGAGCGTGCCGACGGTCTGGTTGGTCAGGATCTTGTTGGTCTGGTTTTTCACCGTGCGGCTGGCGCGGTTCAAGGTCCAGGTGGCCGGGTCGGCGGGGTCGGGCGTGAGCAGATTGGCGGCCGTCACGGTGAACGACGACAGCAGGTAGTTCTGCTCGGTCTTGCCGTAACGGGTGGTGTTCTGCAGCTTGAAGGTGCGCGAATAGTCGTGCTCGACCTTCACGGTGAACATGTCGGCCTTGACCTTGTCGTAGTCCGACGCGGCGCCGTAGTAGCCGCTCGCATCGACCGGTTTGGCCTGCGACAGGAACGGGCGGGCCGGGTCCGGCGACGAGTAGCCGGGCAGGCCGATGGTCGGCACGCCGCCGTCCGGCACATTGTCCTGGTCCACGTGCAGGTAATTGACCAGCACGCGGGTGGGTTTGCCGAGGCCGAAGGCCACCGACGGCGCCAGCGCCCAGCGCTTGTTCTTGACCAGGTCGCGCGCCGGATTGCCGCTGTCCTGCGCCAGGGCGTTCAGGCGAAAGGCGATGCCCTTGTCGGCGTCGATCACGTGGTTCACGTCCAGGGTGCCGCGCTTCTGCTCGGCGCTGCCGAACTGCACGGTGCCGCTGAGCGCCTGCTCCAGATTGGCCTGCTTGCTGACCAGGTTGACCGCGCCGGTGGGCGAGGCGCGGCCATTGTCGGTGCCGGCCGGACCTTTGAGCACGTCGATCTGGTCGATGTTGAACACGTCGCGCGAGATCGAACCGACGTCGCGCACGCCGTCGACGTAGATGCTGGTCGAGGAATCGAAGCCGCGCATGTAGATGGCGTCGCCGGTGCTGGTGCTGCCGTTTTCACCCAGGAAGAAGGCGCCCACGCCGGGCGTGTTGCGCAAGGCTTCGGTCAGGCTGACGGCGCCTTGCTGCTGGATCAGTTCCTTCTTGATGACACTGATGGTCTGCGCGGTATCGACCAGCGCTTCGGTGTATTTGGGCGAGGAGGCTTTCTCGGCCTTGAAGTCATTTTCCGCCTTGGCGTTCACCTGGATTTCCTGCATGGTGCGGGCCGGTGGCGGCGCATCGGCCGCTTGCGCGGCGATCGGCATCAGCAGCGCGGCGATGGCGCCGACCTGGTTAAGCGGGGAAACAGCGTGTTTGCGGCGTTTGATCAGTGACATGAGTTCTCTTGAGTGGTGTAAGTGAAAGCGCGACAGCGGCCAATGCCTGCCATTGTAAAGTTGAATAGGCTTCCTGTAAATGAGAATCGTTATCAACAACGTTCTCATTCATCCAAATTAATACACGTCGCGCCGGTAGCGGCCGGTTTCGTCCAGTTCGGCCAGCAATTGCTCGCCCAGCGCGGCGGTCAAGGCGTCGTGCACGCCGGCGGCCATGCCCTGCAGGCTGCCGCACACATAGATGGCCGCGCCGTCGCGCACCCAGGCGCGCACGGCCTCGGCTTCGCGCTCGATCGCATGCTGCACATAGCGCACCGGGCCGCCGTCGCGCGAGTAGGCCAGGCTGAGTTTGTCGAGCTGCCAGGCGGCGGTCTCGGCGCCGTACAGGGCGTCGTGGGCGGCGTTGCGTTCGCCGTAGATCAGCCAGTTGCGCCGCTGGCCTGCCTGGACGCGCGCTTTCAGATGGGCGCGCAGGCCGGCCATGCCGGTGCCGTTGCCGATCAGGATCAGCGGGCGCGCGCCGTTGTCGCCGATGCGAAAGCGCTGGTGCGGGCGGATGCGCAGCGCGACCTCGGTTGCGCCGGACACGCAGAGCAGGCTGGACGCGAGGCCCGGCGCGCCGTCCTCGCGCACGTGCAGGCGCACCAGCAGGGCAAGGTGGCCTTCGCTGGCGATGGACGCGATCGAATACGCGCGCGGATAGGCCCGATCGTCCGGCACGCTGACATCGGCCAGATCGCCCGCCTGCCATGCCGGCAGCGCGCCGTCCGGGGTGAGAATGACTTGATAGACCGGGGCGCCGGCGCTGCCCGGGTTCATCAGCGTGCGCGCCGCGATGCGCCAGGTCGAGGGCGCGGGGGCGCTCCAGTCGGCGTCGTCGCCGAAATTGGCCAGCCGGCCAAGCTGCTCCTGCCACGCGGCCAGCGCCTCGGGCGCGCTGCGGTCAGCCTCGATGCGCTCGAACAGGCTGTGCGCGCCCAGCGCCTTCAGGCTGGCGTCGAGCTGGCGGCCGAAGCCGCAGAATTGGGCGTAGCTGCTGTCGCCCAGTGCCAGCACGGCGTAGTGCAGCCGGTCCAGGCGGAGTTCGGATGCGGCGAGAATGCGCATCAGCCTGGCCGCGCTGTCGGGCGCATCGCCTTCGCCATAGGTGCTGACGATGAACAGGATGCGCGCATCGCCGCGCAGGCTGGCAGGATCGAGCCGGTCGACGCTGACGGCGCGCGCATGCAGCCCGCCCGCGCGCAGGCGCGCGGCGCTGCGTTCGGCGAAGAATTCGGCGGTGCCGGTCTGGCTGGCGTAGGCCACCAGCCAGTCATGCTCGCCGGCTGGCGCGCCTGGGGCGGCGCGCTGGCGCAGCATGGCCATGCACAGGGCGCCGTAGCTGAGCAGGGCGCCTGCCGCCAGCGCCCAGCGGGTGGGATCGGCACTGATCATTGCAGCATGGCGCGCCAGGCGCTGGTCTGGATTTCGCGAATGGCGCCGCCATCGCGCAGCAGGAAGCGTGCGGCCAGCTGGCGCGCTTCGGCGAAGGCGAGGCCTTGTTCCGGTCCGAGCACGGTCAGCGCGGTCGACAGCGCATCGGCCGCCATGCACTCGGCGTGCAGCACGCTGACCGCGGCAATCCGATGGTCGACCGGTGCCCCGGTGCGCGGATCGATCGTATGCGCGGCGCGCCGCGCGCCGTACTGGAAATAGCGGCGGTAGTCGCCCGATGTGGCCAGCGCCAGGCCGTGCAGGGCCACCCTGGCTGCGCCGGCCGCGCCGGCGTCGGGCACGCCTTCGATGGCGACCCACCATGGCTGGCCGTCCGGCTTGACGCCGGCGCCGCGCAGCTCGCCGCCCAGTTCCACCAGATAGTGTTCGAGGCCCTGGGCTGCGAGGCGCTGCGCCATCAGGTCGACCGCGTATCCTTTGGCGACCGAGGACAGGTCCAGCTGCACGCCGCCGGGCTGCAGCACGCGCCGCCGTGCGTGATCGATTTCCATGGTCAGGCGCGGCGCGGGCGGCAGGGCGTGCGGTGGCGCCTGAAAGCCGGGCTGGTTATAGCGCCCGTCGGCGCCGAAGCCCCAGGCGTTGACCAGCGCGCCGGCGCAGGGATCGTAAGCGCCGCCGCTGTCCTGCGCTATGCGTAGTGCATAAGTGAGCACTTCGAAGAATTCATCGGGCAGGGTGTGCCAGCTGCCGGCGTGCGCCACGTTGTAGCGGCTCAGGTTCGATCCGGGCTCCCAGTGGCTCATCTGCGCCACCACCTCGTTCAAGGCGTGCTGCAGCAGCGCGCTCAACTCCAGCGCCGCAGCGGGAGGCGCCATCACGCGCGCGCTCCAGGTGGTGCCCATGCTGGCGCCCGACAGCTGGTGCATGCTGCTGCCCGGCGCGGGCAGGCCGGGCCGGATGTCGAGCGGAACCAGTACCGGGTGCACCTGCTTATTCCGGCAGGATTTCCAGCGTCGCGGCGTAGCTGTAGCGGCGGCCGTCGGCCGGCTGCGCAGCCTTGTCGGACGTTACCGGATAGCCGGCGTTGAGCCAGTACATGCCGGAGGCCGGCAGCTTGACGGTGACGTCGCCTTTGGCATCGGTGCTCAGGCGAATCTCGCCCAGCACGCCGCGGTAGCGCACGCCGCCCGGAATCAGGCTGAAGGCGAAGTTCGGCAGCGCCTTGCCGTTCAGCTGGAAGCGGAATTTGGCGGTTTCGCCGCTGCGCAGATCGGTCGGATTGGTCAGCGCGACCAGTTCCAGGCCGCTGCCGCTCGGCTTTAGCGCGCCGTTGCTGGTCTTGTTTGCGCTGACGAAGGTTTCCAGGCGCTGGTGCATGAAGGTGGCCTTCAGTTCCGGGGCGGTGGCCGGCACTTCCCTGGCGAATGCTTCTTCGCTGCCGCGGAAGCGCTTGATCTCGCCGCCGGCATCCTTGTAGCTGGCCATGACGCTCTTGTTGACGATCGCGATTTTATAGGTGCCGTCCTTGCTCATCTTCAGGTCGAAGGTGCTGCGCTGCTTGCCGGTGTAGGCGTTGGCGACCGGCGTGCTCACACCATCGGGATCGGTGACGGTGGCGTTGTCGAGTTTGAGCGGCATGTGGTCGACGTCGAACAGGCCTTCGGAAATGGCGCCGTCGATGGTGACCCAGGGTTCCTTGCCTTCGACCATGGTCTGCTGAGGATACAGCCAGCCGCGGTGGGCGGATGCGTCGAGCGACACGGCCAGGGCCAGCAGCGCAAGTGTGTGTTTGATGTTCATGTCGGTCCCGTCCTAGTTGGCTTGCACAGTCACTGCGCCCAGTTCTTCCTTGCCGTGCGCGGTGAAGGTTTGCTTGGCCTTGGCCGGCAGCGTGACCGGCACGCGCACCAGTTCGCGCCCACCAACTTCGCGCGCCGCTTCGATCACCAGCTTGTAGTCGCCGGGCGGCAGCTTGTCGATGCCCTGTTTGGCGCCGAAGGTGAGGATGTGTTCGCCCACCGTGCGGGTGGCGCCGCTGACCCCGTCCAGCGGCAGTTCCACATCGCGGCCGGCCTTGCGCCACCAGGTGCGCAGGTCCTTGACCCACTTGGTGCCGCCGTTGTCCTTCTTCTTGACGTCGTACAGCACCGCCAGGTTGGCCGCCACGCTCTGGTCGGCGCGCTCCAGCCACATCGCCACGTAGGGACGGTGGTATTCGGCCACCTGCAGCTGGGGAATCTCGAACTTGACGGCCAGGTCGGCGCCGACAGCCCAGCTGCTGAGCATCGGAAGGGTGAGGGCAAGCGTGCGCTGTAGTTTCATGGTCGGTGTCAGTGGATAAAGAGTAGGGCGAGCAGCAGCGGCAGCAGAATGCCGAAGCCGATCACGGGCCAGGTAGCGCGGCGGTTGGCCGCGTGCATTTTCATAATCAGGAAACCGGTCACGCAAAACACGACGCAGGCGACGGCGAACAGGTCGATGAACCAGGCCCATACCGGACCGGTGTTGCGGCCCTTGTGCAGATCGTTGAGCCAGGATATCCAGCCGCGGTCGGTCTTTTCGTATTCGGCCGCGCCGTCGGCACCGATGCGCAGCCAGGCGTCGCCGCCCGGACGCGCCAGCGGCACGTAGGCGTCTTCCTCGGTCCATTCGGCCTCCAGGCCGGCCACGTCGAGCTTGAATTGATCGTCGGCCCAGCGCGCAATCGCCGCCGGCAGCGGAGCACGCTGGTCGGCATGGGCCGCCGCGAAGGCGGCCAGCTGTTCGCGCAGCGGCGCGGGCAGGGCGGCCTTGCGGTTGACGGTGTGCGGCCTGGCTTCGATCTGCGCGGCGTGGTTGAGCGTGATGCCCGTCAGGCTGAACAGCAGCATGGCGAACAGGCACAGCGCCGAACTGATCCAGTGCCAGCGATGCAGCTGCTTCAGCCAGGCGGCGCGGCTGGCGCTGGGAAGCTGCTGGGTGGCGGGCGTGTGCATGGGAGAATGGATGAGAACCAAACGCAAATGATAACTATTATCATTTACCAAGTCAACTTGTTCTCGTGCGCGGCGCCGATGGTATGCTGCGCACTTGGCGCACTTGGCGCACTTGGCGCACTTGGGTAAGCGGAGCATGACAATGGCAACGAGTATCTTGACGATGTTGAAAGCGGTCCCGTGGAGCGACGTGCTGTCGGCGGCGCCCTCGGTCGTGGGCGGCGCGCGCAAGCTGTGGGATTCGGTCGGCAGCAAGGCGGCCGAGCCGGCGGCGGGCGAGGAGGCGGTGCCGCTCGGCCCGAATGCCGGGCTCAGCGCAAGGCTCGACCGTGCCGAGCA
>CBFGOU010000150.1:0-9439 GCA_965650445.1 uncultured Oxalobacteraceae bacterium
CTCACGCTTTAAAAAAACGCCAGCAATTTGCCAATTTCGTTATCGCCAGCGCAAGCGCGCTTGTGTACGATAGAGCCCGCGGCAGCGCCTGCCGCCATGACACCAACAAATAACAGGAGACAAATGAAACTCGCTTCGCCTATCGCCCTCGCCGTGGCACTGCTGTGCCTGGGCCACACTGCCGCCCACGCGGCCGATCCGCTCAAGCCGAGCGGCCGCTGGAGCGCCAATGCGCGCGGCACCGCCCCGGTACCGCCCATGGGCTGGAACAGCTGGAATGCCTTCTTCACGGACCTGGACGAAGAAAAAGTCATGGCATCGGCCAACATCCTGGTCAACAGCGGCCTGGCGGCCAAAGGCTACCGCTACGTCAACCTGGACGATGGCTGGTGGCTCAAGCGCGACGCCAGCACCCGCCGCATGGTGATCAAGAGCAGCAGCTTCCCCTCCGCCAAGACTGCCGGAGAACCCAGCTTCAAGCCCTTCACCGACAAGATCCACGCCATGGGCCTGAAGGCCGGCATTTACTCGGACATCGGCTACCACTCCTGCAACCAGACCTTCGGCACCGACCCAAGCAAGCTGCCGCAGGGCACCATGGCCGAACGCGAAATCGGCCTGAACGGCCATGTGGACCAGGACATCGGCATGTTCTTTGGAGACTGGGGATTCGACTACATCAAGGTCGACGCCTGCGGCCTGGTCGGTTACGCCGCCGACAGCGACAAGGTCACCAAGGAAGGCTACCACGTGCTGCCGCCGGAGATGGACCGCGCCGCGCCCAACCGCACCCCGGTGGCCAAGGTGCGCGCGCGCTACCAGGCGGTGTCGGACGCGCTGCAAAAGTACCGTCCGGCCAACGACTACGTCTACTCGCTGTGCCTGTGGGGCGACGCCGACGTGCGCAAGTGGGGCAAGGAAGTAGGCAATATGTACCGCACCAGCGACGACCTGACGCCCAAGTGGACGCGCATGCTGCACACCTTCGACAGCGCCTCCAAGCGCGCGCTGTACGCCCATCCGGGCAGCTGGAACGACCCGGACATGCTGGTCGTCGGCCACGGCGACTTCGACAAGGACCACCTGACCGAGGCGCGCACGCACTTCGCGCTGTGGTCGATCATGAACGCGCCGCTGATCCTCGGCTTCGACCTGCGCACGGCCGACAAGGCGATGATGGAAGTGATCGGCAACGCCAATCTGATCGCGCTCAACCAGGACCCGGCCGGCCACCAGGGCGTGATCGCCTTCGATTCGAACGATGCCCAGATCATCCTCAAGACCCTGAGCGACCCGTCCAAAAAAGGCCTGGTGATCTTCAACCGCGGTTTCGGCGACACCAAGGTCAAGCTGCTGGCCGCGCATCTCAAGCTCGACGCGACCAAACCGGTCACGCTGAAAAACCTGTGGACAGGCGAAACCACCAGCTTCACCGGCTCCACCGAATTCACGCTCAAGCCGCACGAGCACCTGGCCTTCGAAGTGCGCGGCACCCACGTGCTGGGCAATGGCGTGTTCCTGTCGGAGATCCCGGGCCGCATCAACGTGGCCGAGGATGGCGTGCGCATACCCGAACCCGATCCGGTCATCCACCGCATGATCAATCCGTGGGAAGGCAGCATCACCGGCGGACAGCGCGCCACCTATACCGGCTGGGGCGGCGCCCAGGCCGACACCACGCCTTACGAAAAGACCCTGCAACTGGACGGCAAGAAGTTCTGGTACGGGCTGGGCGTGCTGGCCAATTCGCGCCTGGAAGTCAAAACCGATGGCGAGGCCACGTTCGAAGCGACAGTCGGCGTGGACGACACCAGCAACAACATGAAGGACGGCGCGGCCTTCCAGGTGTACGGCGACGGCCGCCTGCTGGCCTCGACCCCGGCGATGAAATACGGCGAGAAGCCGCGCGCGCTGAAAGCCGATGTGCGCGGCGTGAAGATCGTTGAACTGGTGGTCAGGCAGTCGAGTACGCACAGCGATCTGCCGCTGGTGACCACCTGGGCCAACGCCGCGCTGCGCAAAGCGGTTCAGTAAGGGGGGCGCCCTCGCGAATGCGGGGGCCCATGCCGGGCAAGCCTGGTATGGGTCCCCGCTTGCGCGAGGACGGCCCGATGTTCAGCCGATCACGCCCGCGCCCGCGGCGGCGGTGCACACGTAGATCGTGGCAGGTTTGTCTTCAGGGCTGCGGTACTGCTGTTCCAGCGCCGCCTTGACGGCCGCGACCTTCGCCTCCGGCACCAGGGCCACCACGCAGCCGCCGAAACCGCCGCCGGTCATGCGCACGCCGCCTTCGGTACCGATCACGCCCTTGACGATATCGACGATCTGGTCGATTTTCGGCACGGTGATTTCAAAGTCGTCGCGCATCGACACGTGCGACGCTTCCATCAGCACGCCCATTTGCACCAGGTCGCCGGCGGCCAGCGCCTTGACGGCGGCGCGCACGCGCTCATTCTCCGTCACGACGTGGCGCGCACGCTTGTACACCGTCTCGTCCAGCCCGGCCTTGTTCGCTTCCAGCGTGGCCGCGTCGATATCGCGCAGGGCTGCAACGCCGTAGTGGCGTGCCGCCGCTTCGCACTGTTCGCGGCGGGTGTTGTACGCGCTCTCGACCAGGCCACGCTTGACCAGCGAATTGACGATGACGATCGAGGCGCCAGCCGGAATCGGCGTCGCTTCGGTTTCCAGCGAACGGCAGTCGATCAGCAGCGCGTGGCCCTTGACGCCGTTGGCCGAAATGATCTGGTCCATATTGCCGCACTTGCAGCCGACGAAGTTGTTCTCGGCGCGCTGGGCGATCAGCGCCATGTCGGTCAGCGACAGCTTCTCGAAGCCCGGCTGGGTGGCGAACAGGCGGCACACCGCCACTTCCAGCGAAGCGGACGACGACAGGCCCGCGCCCTGCGGCACGTCGCCGGCGACGGCGAAGTCCATGCCGACCATCGGCAAGCCCATGTCGACCAGTTCCTTGACTACGCCGCGGATGTAGTTCGCCCACTGCATGTCGGCGCGCGGGGTGATCGGCTGGTCCAGGCGGTACTCGTCGACCGCATTGCCGTAGTCGAGTGCGACCACGCGTACGGTTTTATCGGCACGCACGCTGGCGGCGATCACGGTGCGGTAGTCGATCGCGCATGGCAGCACCAGGCCGTCGTTGTAGTCGGTATGCTCGCCGATCAGGTTGACCCGGCCGGGCGCCTGCACCGTCATGGCCGGGGCGGCGCCGAAGGTGGCGGTGAATACGTCCCGGGTTTTGGCAACTAAAGTTTGGCTCATGATGTCTTAGGAATTGGTCTGTTGAAGGTAGTGCACGTCGCTCAGCGCGCGCAGTTTTTCGGCGGCCTGCTCGGCCGTCAGGTCGCGCTGCGCCTCGGCCAGCATTTCGAAGCCGACCATGAATTTGCGCACCGACGCGGAACGCAGCAGCGGCGGATAGAAGTGGGCATGCAGCTGCCATGGACGGCCATCGCTGCCGTCGAAAGGCGCGCCATGCCAGCCCATCGAATACGGGAACGAGGTCTGGAACAGGTTGTCGTAGCGCGCGGTCAGCTTTTTCAGTGCCAGCGCCAGATCGGCACGCTGCGCGTCGGTCAGGTCGGTGATGCGCTGCACGGCAAAGCGCGGCAGCAGCAGCGTCTCGAACGGCCAGGTCGCCCAGTACGGCACCACGGCGATCCAGTGCTCGGTCTTGACCACGGTGCGCTCGTCGGACTGCGCTTCGCGCTCGGCGTAATCGAGCAGCAGCGGACGGCCGTGCTGTTCGAAATAGGCGCGCTGGCGCAGGTCTTCCTTCTGCGCTTCGTTGGGCAGGAAATCGGTCGCCCAGATCTGGCCGTGCGGGTGCGGATTGGAGCAGCCCATCACGGCGCCCTTGTTCTCGAACACCTGGACCCAGCGGTAGGTCTGGCCCAGTTCGGCGCTCTGGCTCTTCCAGGTGTCGATCACGCCTTCGATTTCCGGCAGGCTCAGTTGCGGCAGCGACTTGCTGTGGTCCGGCGAAAAGCAGATCACACGGCTGGTGCCGCGCGCGCTCATGTTCTGGAACAGCGGGTCGGCGCTGACCTCGGCGGCTGGCGTGTCGGGCATCAGCGCGGCGAAGTCGTTCTCGAAAACGAAGGTGCCTTTGTAATCGGGATTCTGCACGCCATTGATGCGCGTATTGCCGGCGCACAGGTAGCAGGACGGGTCGTGCGATGGGCGCGGCGTATTGTCGACCGCTTCCTGCTGGCCCTGCCATGGGCGCTTGGCACGGTGCGGCGACACCAGCACCCACTCACCGGTGAGCGGATTGTGGCGGCGGTGCGAGTGATCGGTGGGATTAAACATGGGATGTCCTTGCGGGTTGATTCGGTCCTTGCGGGCGGGTCTCCACGCCTTATAGATGCTTGAAATTGGCAGACGATACAATAACTGCTGCGCTGGCGTTCGGAAAGGGCAAACGGCCGTTTCCGGCCTCGTTAACCTATGACAATTTTCACGGCTGGTAGTTCGCCAAGGAATAGCTAAGCAATATTGCCCCTCGAAATTGCATACCAGCAGCATGACGCCCGGTCGGCCAAGGCGCTCGCCATCTACCCGCGCGCGCCATGGCGGCGGAATTGCCAGGGCGGCGTAGCGTCGCCCTCGCGCCACAAGCCGCGCTGCGCCGCCCGCGCCTCAGCCTCGATGAAAGGCAGCATGCGGTCCTTGTTATATTGCGGGTACACCCAGGCCATGCCGCGCTGAACCTGCGCACGATTCACATCCACCCCGTTACACGACACCAGAGCGACGATGCGGCCATAGCGGTCGATGTTCTGCACCTTGATTTGCGCATCCTTGCCAAAGCACAGCGCCGCCAGCGATTGCTTGGACTGGGCGCCGAACGGCTGGCGCTTTTCAGGCGCATCGATATTGCCCAGCCTGACTTTCACCGGTCGGCGCTCGTGCAAAATCTTGATGGTGTCGCCATCGGTTATTCCAATCACCTCATCGGCGCTGGCCGGAACAGCCAGCGCGGCCACCAATAGCCACAACATGCGTCGCATACTTTCCATCTCTAGTAAAAAAATTGGGCGCATCATACTGCATCCCGCCGGATCGACGGTCACACGACGCATCCTGGACCGGAGGAACGTCTTCACCCGCCGATAGTCTAAATCCCCTGTCTGAACCTGGTTTTGTTATCTTGCTTCTTCGCACTTTAAAACGCCTTCTTTTCGTCTCAATGGCAGCGTGGACCAGTGCCGGCTTGTCCATTGGTGCCGAGCAGGATGTATTAGACCGACCAGCATTGATCAGTCCGCGTGCGAGCAATTCGGTGCTGCTGGCCGTGACGCGGGCGGGCAAGCGTTTACTGGCAGTGGGAGAACGCGGGATTGTCTTATTCTCGGACGACAGCGCGGCGTCCTGGCGGCAGGCGCAAGTGCCGGTGAGTGTTTCCCTCACCAACCTCCGTTTTGCAACGGACACGCAAGGCTGGGCGGTCGGTCACTCGGGTGTGGTATTACACACTGAAGATGGCGGCGCAAGCTGGAGCAAGCAAATGGACGGCAGGCAGGCTGCCAAAGCAATGTTGCAGGCGGCCGAGAAAGCGGCGTCTGTTCGCAACGATGCAAAAACGCGCGGGCAATTACGTGATGCGCAGCGAATGCTGGATGAAGGTCCCGACAAGCCATTTTTCGATGTTTATTTTTCAGATGAAAGCCATGGTTTCATTGTCGGAGCCTACGGGCTCTTCTTCATGACCCAGGACGGCGGCAAGACCTGGCTGCCCTGGAGAAGCCATATCGACCATCCTAACGATAAACATCTCTACTGCATCAATGCCATCGGCCCCACTCTCTACATCGCGGGAGAAGAAGGCACACTGTATCGTTCTGTCGATGCAGGACAGTCTTTCGTTGGAATCAAGACGCCTTACGATGGCAGCTATTTCGGCGTCCTTCCGCTCCCAGGAAACCGGGTGGTGGTGTATGGCCTCCGGGGAAACGCCTATTGGTCCGATGACGCAGGAGAGCATTGGCGCCGGAGCGAGACCGGTATCGGCACCCATGCCACGTTTGCGGCTGGGCTTGCCTTGGCCGACGGATCGGTCGTGCTCGCGAGTCAAGGCGGCGAGGTCCTGCGCAGCACCAACGGTGGCCGCAGCTTCCAGGCGCTGCCTGTTACTCATCCCTTCCCTTTTTCCGGTGTGGTCCAGGCCAGCGATGACAAACTTCTCTTGTCTGGCAATCGGGGGATCACCGAGGTTGGCATCGCGCGATGAACAAAACGAGCGTTGGTTCTTCTCTTCGCCGGGCGTTCCGGACGCATGGCAGTATCCGCTACCAAAGTGGCAAACCGGATGAGCGCCGTAATGACAGGCTCTCCCAGCATTGACAGCCTCCGGGCGATTCCGTAGACTGCCGATGGTTGCGCTACCAAATGCGCCACCTTCCAGGAGAGATTTTTTGAACAGATACCGTTCCATCGGGGCGTGCGCCACCCTGCTGTGGTGGACGCTGATCCCGCTGACCGCGCAGCTGTCGATGCCTGCATATGCAGCCACTGCCTCCACGCCGCAGGAAAGCGCCGCTGCGCGCCAGCGCCTGTCGATCAATGACGGATGGCGCTTCCACCTGGGCGACCCGGAGGGATTCAGCGCCCAGCTGCAGTACGACGTGCGTCCCGCGGTCAAGCAAAGCGCGGATGGCAAGGAAGCCGATGCGCGGCCCGACGAAGCCGAGAAAGTCCAGCGCCCCAATGAAGGCCTGCTCAAGCCGTGGATCCTCGCCAGCGCAAACGCGTTCCTGGCCGATCCCGCCAAGCGGACGAAACGCCCGCTTGAAGAACCGAAGCTGGCCGTGCCCTTCCTGCGCGCCGATTTCGACGACCGTGCCTGGCGCGCCGTGACGCTGCCGCACGACTGGGCCATCGAAGGTCCTTTCCTGAGCACCGGCCCGTACGGCGGCATGGGCCGCCTCAAAACCTGGGGCCCGGCCTGGTACCGCAAAAAGCTGGATATCCCGGCGGCGGACAGCAACAAGTCAATCTTTCTCGACATCGACGGCGCCATGTCGCATGCCAGCGTGTGGCTCAATGGGCGCCTGGTTGGAGGCTGGCCGTATGGCTACAGCTCCTTCCGCCTCGACCTCACGCCCTACCTGAGCGCGGGCACGGCCAATCAACTGGCGATCCGCCTCGACAACCCGGCCGAATCGGCGCGCTGGTATCCAGGCGCGGGCCTGTACCGCAACGTGTGGCTGACCACGACCCAGCCGGTGCATGTGGCCCACTGGGGCGCCGTAGTGCGCACGCCCGAGGTTTCACGCGAGGCGGCCACAGTGGACCTGGCCGTCACTGTCGACAACGACGGCAGTACCGCGGCCACGCTGGAGGTGAGCACCCAGCTGTATGCGCTCGACAGCCAGGGCAAACCTAGCGGGGCGGCCGTGGCCACGCTGGCGCCGCAGCGCCTCGGCGTCCCCGCGCGCGCCAGCGCCACCGTCAACGCTGCAGTGCGCATCGCCCATCCGCGCCTGTGGGGACCGCTGCCGCAGCAGCGCCCGCACCGCTACCTGGCCGTCACCAGCGTGGCCAGCGGCGGCCAGGTGGTGGACCGCTACGAGACCCCATTCGGCATCCGTTCGCTGCACTTCGATCCGGATCAGGGTCTGTTCGTCAACGGCGAGAAGATCATGATCAACGGCGTCAACAACCACCACGATCTGGGCGCGCTTGGCGCGGCCTTCAATGTGCGCGCGGCCGAACGCCAGCTCGAACTGCTGCAGGAAATGGGCGCCAATGCCGTGCGCATGAGCCACTACCCGCCCGCGCCGGAACTGCTGGAACTGACCGACCGCATGGGCATCCTGGTCATGGATGAAATTTTTGATTCGTGGGAGCGCAAGAAGACGCCGCTCGACTTCCACCTGATTTTCCCCGACTGGCACGAACAGGACCTGCGCGCGATGATGCGGCGCGACCGCAACCATCCGTCGATCATCATGTGGAGCGTCGGCAACGAGGTCGGCGAGCAGTACACCGGCGAGGCCGGCGCCGCCGTCAGCCGCAAGCTGGTGGCGATCGCGCACGAAGAAGATGCGACGCGCCCGGTCACCAACGCCATGAACTTTGCCAAGTCCGACATGCCGCTGCCCGGCACGGTCGATATCATCGGCCTGAACTACCAGGGCGCCGGCATCCGCAGCCTGCCCGGCCAGTTCCCGGCCTTCCACCGCAAGTTCCCCGACAAGGTGATCCTGTCGACCGAAAGCGCAGCGGCCCTTTCCAGCCGGGGCGAGTACCAGTTCCCCGTGCCCGGCGTGATCAGCGCCCCGGTGCGCCCCGGAGTGGGCGGCGATCCCAAGACCCGACAGGTCAGCGCCTACGAATTGTTCGCCACCGATTTCGGCAGTTCGGCCGACCGCGCCTGGGCCGCGCAGGACCAGAATCCGTATGTGGCGGGCGAATTTGTCTGGACCGGCTTCGACTATCTCGGCGAGCCGACGCCGTACTACGGCGCGCGCAGCTCCTACTTTGGCATCATCGACCTGGCCGGCTTCAGGAAGGACCGCTTTTACCTGTACCAGTCGCGCTGGCGTCCCGACCTGCCGATGGCGCACATCCTGCCGCACTGGAGCTGGCCCGACCGCGTGGGCGAAGTCACGCCGGTGCACGTGTTCACCTCCGGCGACGAGGCCGAGCTGTTCGTCAACGGCAAATCGCAGGGACGCCGGAAGAAGGCGCCGTACGAGTACCGTTTGCGCTGGGATTACGTGAACTACGAACCGGGCGAAGTGCGTGTGGTGGCCTACAAGGGCGGCAAGGAGTGGGCGCGCGATAGCGTCAAGACCGCGCAGGCGGCCGCCGCGCTGCAGGCCAGTGCCGATCGCACGACGATCGGCGCCGATGGGCGCGACCTGTCCTTCATCAGCGTGCGCGTCGTCGATGCGAACGGCGTGCCGGTGCCGCGCGCCGGCGACCGGGTGCGCTTCACGGTCGAGGGTCCAGGTGAGCTGGTCGCCACCGACAATGGCGACCCGACCAGCTTCGAACCGTTCCAGTCGCCGCAGCGCAAAGCCTTCAATGGCCAGGTGCTGGCGATCGTGCGCGCCAAACCGGGCCAGCGTGGCGCGATCACCGTACGGGCTGCCGCCGACGGCATGCGGCCCGCAACCGTCAGTCTGAATGTTTCCAGGTAGCGTCGTGAACCTGTCGTTCCATTTTAGGGATAGCGCACCGGCTTGCCGACCACATCCGGCAGCGGAATGAACTCGTGTTCGTCCGGCACAGGCGGAAAAGCCTGCGCCTTCCAATCCTGCCGGGCCTGTTCGATGCGCTCGGCCGAGCTTGAGACGAAATTCCACGACAGGTAACGCGGCCCATCCATCGGTTCGCCGCCGAGCAGCATGACGCGCGCGCGCTTGCCGCCGGCCGCCGCCAGGGTCAGCGTCGCGCCTGACTTGAGCACGATGAG
>CBFGOU010000151.1:0-9410 GCA_965650445.1 uncultured Oxalobacteraceae bacterium
GGTGGGCGCCAAGTTCGCGGCGCTGGGGCTAAAGGCCGACATCACCATGACCAGGGGCGGCGGCGAGATCGTCGCGGCGGCCGGGCGCGCGCTGGCCGCGCGCCCGGCGGTCATCGTGGCGGGGGGCGGGGATGGCACCGTCAACGCGGTGGCGTCGGTAGTGGTCGGATCGGGCATCCCGTTCGCGGTGCTGCCGATGGGCACTTTGAACCATTTCGCCAAGGACCTCGGCATTCCGCTCGACCTGGATGCGGCGATCCGCAATGTGGCCGAGGGCAAGCCGCGCAAGGTCGATGTGGGCGAGGTGAATGAACGCGTATTTCTGAACAATTCGAGTCTCGGCCTGTATCCGGACATCGTGCACGACCGCGAAAAACAACGGCGCCGCTTGGGGCGCGGAAAGTGGCTGGCGGCATTCTGGGCCACCATCGCGGCGTTGCGGCGCTTTCCCTTTCTGGATGTGCGCCTGCGTGTCAACGATGCCGAACATGCGCGCCGGACGCCGTTCGTATTTATCGGCAACAACGAGTACACGATGGCCGGCCTGGCCATCGGCGAGCGCGCCTTGCTCGATGGCGGCAAGCTGAGCCTGTACATGGCGCAGCATCCGCACCGGCTGGGCCTGCTGCGCATGGCCTTGCGGGCCGTGCTGGGCCAGTTGAAGCATCAGCGCGATGTCTATATCCAGCTGGCCGAAGAAATGGAAATCGTCAGTCATCACACGCACATGCGGGTGGCCACCGACGGGGAAGTCAATATGATGGCGACACCCTTGCGCTACCGGATCCGTCCGGGCGCGCTGACGGTGATCACGCCGCTTTAAGGAGCTGGTATGCGTACTCTGGTCCACTTGTCCGACCTGCATTTCGGCAGGGTTGACGATAATCTGCTGGCGCCGTTGCGCGCGTGTATCGAGGACATCAACCCGGATGTGCTGGTGGTGTCGGGCGACCTGACGCAGCGCGCCAAGCGCGAGCAATTCGAGGCGGCGCGCGAATATCTCGATACTTTGCCCGGTCCGCAGATTATCGTCCCGGGCAACCACGATATCTCGCTGTATAACGTGTTCCGCCGTTTTGTCGAGCCGCTGAAACGGTATAAGCGCTATATCACCGAGGACCTGTCGCCGTCGTTCGTGGACGAGGAGATCGCCGTGATCGGGGTGAATACGGCGCGCTCGCTGACGTTCAAGGATGGGCGGGTCAACCAGGAGCAGGTGGCGGAAATCCGCCAACAGTTGTCGGGCCTGGACGATAAGGTCACCAAGATTATCGTGACCCATCATCCTTTCGATTTGCCCATGAGCGAGGACGACGACGATCTGGTCGACCGCGCGCCCATGGCCATGCGCGCGTTTGCCGAATGCGGTGTCGATCTTTTATTGTCCGGGCATATGCATGCCAGCCACACCGGCAATACCGCCGAGCGCTACCGGATCACCGAATATGCGGCGCTGGTGGTGCAGGCCGGCACCGCCACCTCGACCCGCGGCCGCGGCGAGACCAATTCTTTCAATGTGGTGCGGGTGGGGCACGAACGGGTCGAAGTGGACCGTTATGGCTGGGATGACGTGGGCCGGCGCTATTCGCTGATGCGCACCGATCCGTTTATCCGCAAGGGCGAAATATGGACGGCACACACCGAGGGCTTGATGGCCTCGGGGATCTAATCATATCCAGTATTCGGCCAGGCGCGCCGCCAGTTCCTTCAGGCGGTCCAACCAGGGCCGGTGCCTCCATGCCTCCCTGGTCACTTCCTTCGAATCGCGCAGATCTTCGTTGAACGCGCTTTCCATATCGCGCCCGAAGGCCGCGTCGATCACGACCACGTTCAATTCATAGTTATGCAAAAAGCTGCGGCGGTCGATATTGGCCGACCCGACCGTCGCCCAGGTGCCGTCGATGACCGCCGTCTTGGCATGCAGGATCGCGACCTGTAATTCGTAAATTTTGACGCCTGCCGTGAGCAATGCCTCGTAAAAACCGCGCCCGGCGTGAAACACGAGGCCATGGTCGGTCACGCCGGGCAGCACCAGTTTTACGTCCACGCCGCGCCGGGCCGCATCGCACAGGGCATCGACAAACTGCCTGTCCGGCACAAAATAGGCCGATGTGATGTGCACGCTCTTCCTGGCTTCCTGGATCGCCAGGATAAACGACTTGTAAATCTCCGAATCGCGGTCCGGATCGGTCGGCAGTACGCGCATCAGCTTATCCCCGGCGGCCGTAAGGCGCGGAAAGTAATCGTGCTGCGGCAATTCGCCGGCATCCTGATTGACCCAGTTGTTGACAAAGCTCCATTGCAGCGCAGCCACTGCCGGACCTTCGATCTTGATGTGGGTGTCGCGCCAGCCGACTTGCTTGCCGTCGGTCTGGCCGGGCTTGCGCTTGGAGCGGAAGAAGGAACTGTTGGCGTAAGTGCTGCTGATATTGATGCCGCCGGTGAAGGCGATCTTGCCGTCCACCACCATCAGTTTGCGGTGGTCGCGGTTGTTCAGCTCCCATTTGCCAACCCGCGCGGCGGGATTGACGGGATTGAAGGCCAGCATGGTGATGCCGGCGGCGGCCATGCGGTCGAAAAATTCCTTGGGGACGCCGAGCGTGCCGACCGCGTCATACAGCACGTTGACGATCACGCCTTGCTTGCGCTTGGCGATCAGCAAGTCGGCGAACTGCATGCCGATCGGGTCTTGATCGAAGATGTAGGTTTCCAGGTTGATCGAGCTTTTCGCGGCGGCGGCGGCGGCCATCATTTCGCGCATGGTGGCGGGGCCGTCGAACAGCAGGGTGACCTTGTTGCCAGCGATGAGGGGCTGGCCGGTCGCAGCTTCTTCCAGTGCGGCCAGAGTCTTGACGTCCGGCGACACCTTGGCCCAGCGTCTGGCCAGCAGGGCGGCGCTCTGCTTGCGGGGCAGCTTGCCGGTGCCGGTGGTGACGGTGGGGGTGGCTTTGCGGTCGGACAGTTCGGCCAGGTTATCGACATCGGGCAAGGACGCGCAGGCGCCGAGGGTGGCGGCGGCCAGCAGCAACAGCAGCAGGCGGCGGGCCCAGGCCGCGGGTGTCGATAGGGAGGCAAGCATGATGGAACCTGTGTCGCTGGCTTAAAGACACAGTGTACGTCCGGGCCGGACCGGCACATTGTACGGTAGCGTACGGTCCGCTGACGCTAGCGTGGACAGTTGGTCATCTTGGGGCCGGCTTTGTTGGGTTCGAACATGTCCGGCCCGCTGTGGTTGCCGGCGACGGTGGCACAATAGGTGCCGAACGGGGTCCTGATTTTCGATACGCGCTTGCCGCTGCCATCGTTGGGCGCAATGATTTCTTCAACGGTGGTCGGTCCGTCCCACTTGCCCGCCGCCCGTATTCCTGCCTCCAGGCGGGTTGTTCCGGTATCGACCGGCGCATGGATCTGGCTGGGCGATTCGCGCCGCAGGTCGCGGTCGATCTTGCCGACGGCGCCGAGCGCTTTCCTGACGATGTCGGGCGACGGTGGGGCAGGTGCGGCGAAGGGATCGGCCGGCGGCACGGTGATCGCCTCCGGTTCGCGCACAGCTGCCGGGACCTGCGGGTGGGGCGTAAGGCGGGCCGGCTGGACGGCGCGTACAGCCGGCTTGAGCGGCGCCGGGGGCGGCGTGGCTGGCGGGCGCGACGGCTGAATCCAGACCCATTGCATGGCTTGCGTCTCGGCCAAGGGCGCAGATGGCGCTGGGCGCAGCGTGCGCCACACCAGCAGCAAGCCGATGTGCAGGCCCAGCACGAGTGCGAGGGCAGGCAGGCGGGAACGATGGATCACGGACATGGACGGCAATATATGTCTTTACGGCATTAATTGACCGCATTGAAACATATGATTACATCCTGTGTATATGGTTTTACACTAGCGGTAAGGGATTGAGGGGAGCGCGATATGTATCTCACGTATTTCAAGGGCCAGTGGGCCGAGGGCAATGTTTCCCTGTTCGGGGCGATGGACCATAGCGTGTGGCTGGGCTCGTCGGTGTTCGATGGCGCGCGCGCGGTGCGCGGCCATCTGCCCGACCTGCAGGCGCATCTGGAACGGGTGGTGCGCTCCGCGCTCAGCCTGGGCCTGCGCTGCCCGCTGTCGGTGGCCGAGATGGATGCGCTGGTGCGCGAGGGCGTGGCCCGGTTTCCCGCCGATGCCGAGCTGTATATCCGTCCGCTGGTGTTCGGTTCGGCCGGCTTCCTGATTCCCGACCCGGACGCCAGCCAGTTCGCGCTGACCTTGTTCGACGCGCCCTTGCCGCCGTTCACCGGGTTTTCAGCCTGCCTGTCGCGCCTGCGCCGCCCCGACGCCGATATGGCGCCCACCGACGCCAAGGCCTCGGCGCTGTACGCCAACACGGCGCGCGCCATCCGCGATGCCAATCAGCGCGGTTTCGATAATGCCGTGGTGCTCGACCATGCCGGCAACGTCGCCGAGTTCGCCACCTCGAACCTGTTTTTCGTCACGCCGGAGGGCGATGTGGTGACGCCGGTGCCGAACGGCACTTTTTTGGCGGGGATTACGCGGGCCCGCGTGATCGCCCTGCTGGCCGAGGCCGGGGTGGGCGTGCAGGAGCGTGTGGTGGCGCCGCAGGAGCTGGCATCCGCAGTGGAAATCTTCAACACCGGCAATTACGGCAAGGTGATGCCCTGCGTGCGCTACGACGCGCGCACCCTGGCCATCGGCCCGGTGGCCACCCTGGCGCGCGAGCGTTACACCGGATTCATGGAAACGCGCTGATCTATTTCGCCGGCGGGGCGGACGGCACGGCAAAGGGCTTGACGTTCCCGCAATCGGCGCCCAGCCATTTGCCGCTGGAATCGATCGACACCGATTCATTCTTGCCGTTCACGAGGCCCTTGCTGTTCATGGTCATGCTGTAGCCGGTGTCGCCTGTAAACACGAAACGCGCCTCGCCGCTGCCGGGCGGGTTGGTGCAGCTGAACGTCATCGTCATGACGCCGCCGACGACGGGCGAATTCTTGTGGGTGCAGCTGGCGTTATGCTGCTGAGTCAGCAGCTGGTTCTTGGCGATCATTTCCTTGGTCATGCATACCTTGGTGACCATGCTGCCGTCGGCATTCATGGTCGGCATCTGCATGCCGCCGCCGTGCCTGGCCATCATCTCGGCCATGGCCTTGCGCTGCTCGGGCGGCATCGCGGCCAGCTGCTTTTGCATCTGCGCCATGGCGGTGGCCATTTCACCGTTCGACGATTCCACCTTGCTGGTGGTTTCCCACAAGCCCGGTTTCATGGTCTGCGCGCCGGCGGGCAGGATTGCGGCCGAGGCCGCCAGAACGAGAATGGTGCGCAGCTTCATGGGAACAACTCCTGTGGGTAAAAATGCTTGCACGAGGAAAAAATTTTTCACGCATGCAGCATCGTGGTGGCATACTTTTCATTCGCATCATACGATCACCACTCGGAAAGCTCAATGTGAAAGTCCTGTTCGCCCTCCTGCTCAGCGCCGGCACGCTCGTGTCCGGTCCGGTCCATGCCGCCGCGGCGGCGCCGGTCAAGGTGGCGTCGGTGGAAGGCATCACCGAATACCGGCTCGCCAACGGCCTGCGCGTGCTGCTGTTTCCCGATCCGAGCAAGCCCACATTGACCACCAATATCGTCTACCTGGTCGGTTCGCGCAACGAGAATTACGGCGAAACGGGCATGGCCCACCTGCTCGAACACCTGCTGTTCAAGCCGACCGCCAACTTCGGCATCCGCAAAGGCACGCCCACGCCGGTCGAGGTGCTCAATGCCAGCGGGGCCGAGTTCAACGGCACCACCTGGTACGACCGCACCAATTATTATTCGACCTTCCCGGCCAGCGAGGCCAATCTGCGCACCATGCTGGCGCTGGAGGCCGACCGCATGGTCAACGCGCCGATCGACCAGAACGACCTGTGGAACGCCAAGGCCAATGCGGGCGAGATGACGGTGGTGCGCAATGAATTCGAGATGGGCGAGAGCGACCCGATCGCGGTGACCACCGAGCGCCTGCAAGCGGTGGCCTACGACTGGCACAACTACGGCAAGTCGACCATCGGTGCGCGTTCGGATATCGAGAAGGTCGATATCGGCCGCCTGCGCGCTTTCTACAAGACCTACTACCAGCCGGACAACGCGGTGCTGATGGTGGCCGGCCGCTTCGATGAGGCCAAGGTGCTGCGCCAGATCGGCACGCTGTTCGGGCGCATCCCGAAGCCGGCGCGCAAGCTGCGGCCGACCTACACGGTCGAACCGACCCAGGATGGCGAACGCGAGGTGACGGTGCGGCGCAGCGGCGGCACCCAGTTCGTCGGCGCCGGCTACCACGTGGCCTCGTCCGGCCATGCCGATGCCGCCGCGCTGGCCCTGCTGACCCACATCCTGGTCGACGCTCCCAGCGGGCGCCTGCACAAGGCGCTGGTCGAGACCCGGCTGGCCAGCCGCCTGGAAGCCGATGCGGTCAGCAACCTGGAACAGGGCTACCGCATTTTCGGCGCCGTGGTGCCGAAGGACCAGCCACTGGAACCGGCGCGGGAGGCCATGCTCAAGGTGCTGGAAAACCTGCGCAGCGAACCGGTCACGCAGGCCGAGGTGGAGCGCGCGCGCGTGGCCGCGCTCAAGCAGATCGACCTGGCCATGAACGATACCGCGCAGATGACGATCGCGCTGACCGAGTCGATGGCGGCGGGCGACTGGCGCCTGTTCTTTGTGCACCGCGACCAGATCGAACAGCTCGACGCCAAGGCCGTGCAGGCGGTCGCCGAGAAGTACTACAAGGCCAGCAACCGCACCGTGGGGCGCTTCATTCCGACCGAGTCGCCCGACCGCGCCGAGGTGCCGGCGGTGCCCGACGTGATGGCCATCGTGGGCAAGTATCACGGGCGCGCGCCGGTGGCGCAGGGCGAAGCCTTCGATCCGAGTCCGGCCAATATCGAGGCGCGCACCCAGCGCTTCGCCTTGGCCAACGGGATGAAGGCGGCGCTGCTGCCCAAGAAAACCAAGGGCGGCGCGGTCAGCGTCACGCTGCGGCTGCGCACCGGCACCGAGGCGGCCCTGCGCGGCCAGGCCGAAGCCGGCAATTTCGCCGCGGCGCTGCTGATGCATGGCAGCGAGCGCCTGTCGCGCCAGCAGATCAAGGATGCCTTCGACCGCCTCAAAGCGCAGGTGTCGATCAGCGGCGGAGCCGAAGGGCTGACGGCGTCGGTGACGACTACGCGCACCAATCTGCCGGCCGCGCTGGACCTGCTGGCCGAGCTGCTGCGCACGCCCAGGTATGCCGACAGCGAGTTCGCCGAAATGCAGCGCGAGCTGGCCAGCCACGCCGAGCAGGATATCCCGGAACCGGAAAAGGTCGCGGTGAACGCCTTCCAGCGCCTGCTCGATCCCACCCCGCCGGAGCACGTCAGGCATGTGGCGACGCTGCCCGAGCAGCTGGCCCAGGTGCGCGCGCTGACGGTCGCGCAGGTGCGCCAATTCCATCGGCGCTTCTACGGCGCCGCCAACGCCACCTTCGCCGCCGTGGGCGACTTCGACGCCGGCGCGCTCAAGGCCCAGCTGGGCCAGTTGTTCGGCAGCTGGCAGGCGGCCCAGCCGTATGAGCGCATTCCCGATCAGGTGCGCGAGGTGGCCGGCCAGAAGCTGGTGCTGGCCACGCCCGACAAGGCCAACAGCATGCTGCTGGCGGTGCAGCCACTGGCGCTGAAGAACGATGCGCCAGTGTATCCGGCCCTGCTGATGGCTAACCACATGCTCGGCGGCGGTGCGCTGCGCAGCCGCCTGGCCGACCGCATCCGCCAGCAGGATGGCCTGTCGTACGGGGTCGGCGCCCAGCTGAGCGTGCCGGCGCGCGATGCGGCCGGCTACTGGCTGGCGTACGCGATCAGCGCGCCGCAGAATACCGCGCGGGTCGAGGCGGCGCTGCGCGAGGAGCTGGCCAGGGCGGTCGAGAGCGGCTTCACGGCAGCCGAGCTGGCCGAGGCCAAGAAGGGCTGGAAGCAGGGCGAGGAAGTGGTGCGCACCGACGACGCGGCCCTGTCGGAGCGGCTGGCGTCGTATCTGAGCTACGGGCGCACCATGGCGTATGAAGGCAAGCTCGAAGCCAGTGTGGCGGCGCTGACGCCGGCGCAGGTGAACGCCGCGCTGCGCGCGTACCTGAAGCCGGCCGCCATTTCGGTGATCAGCGCGGGCGACTTTTCCAAGCCGGCTTCAGGTCAGCCATGAGAACAGGGCGCTGGCCAGGCGCGAGTAGCCATAAAAGGCCAGGCCGGCCAGCACGCCGGTGAGCAGGGCGCCGTCCCAGGGCCTGCGGCGGTAATGGGCGCCGGCACGGGCGCGCACCGCCTTGGCATGCGGGCGCGCGGCCAGCGCGTACCAGGCCAGGAACGCCGCCACCGACACCCAGTTGGCCAGGTTGGCGCTGCTGTTGACCCGTTCGCCGATGGCGTCGACCAGCACATTGAAGACCATCAGGATGAGCAGGGCATTGAACCAGCGCCGCGCCACGTCGGCCTGGCGCGGCTCGCCCAGGGCGGTCCAGTTATGCACGTGCAGCCAGGCCCCGAACAGCGGCGAGAACGGCACGCTCCACAAGGCAATGGCGGTGGGATTCCACAGTGCGGCGTCCTTGTTTTGCATTGCTGCCTCCTGGAATTGTTGCGCGATGAAAACTACTATCGCGCGGCTATCCAGCCGGGCCTTGATCTGCTTCATGGACAAACAAAAAGCCGCCGGGATTACCCTCGGCGGCTTCTTTGTTGTTGCCTTAACGCTACTTAGCTGCGGTTCGGTTCGGCCACGTAGATTTCGACGCGGCGGTTGCGGGCGCGTCCGGCCGCGTCCTCGTTGGAGGCGACCGGCTCGCGTTCGCCGCGGCCTTCGATGGTGACGCGGTTGGGCGACACGCCGCGCATGGACAGATAGTCGCGGGTGCGGGCGGCGCGTTCGACCGACAGCGGCTGGTTGACCGCGTCGCTGCCGGTGTTGTCGGTATGGCCGATGATGGTCACGCTGGTAGCCGGATTTTCCTGCAGGGTGGTGGCGAAGCGTTCCAGCACCGGTCGGAAGTTGGGCTTGATGTCGGCGCGGTTGGTGTCGAAGGACACGTCGGCCGGGATATCGAGCTTGAGGCGGTTGTCGGAAGTCTGGCTGACCTGGATGCCGGTGCCGCGCGTGGCCTGTTCCATGGCCTGCTTTTGCTGCTCCATGCGCTTGGACCAGATATTGCCGATGATGGCGCCGGCGGCGCCGCCGATGACGGCACCCTTGGCGGCGCGCTCGCCACCGCCGCCGCCGGTGGCACCGCCCAGAATTGCGCCGAGGCCCGCGCCGACGCCGGCGCCGGTCGCCGTGCCGCGCTGGGTGGCGGACATGTCGGCGCAGCCGGTGGCCAGCGCCACGACGGTCAGGGCGATGGTCGATTTCAC
>CBFGOU010000152.1:0-9359 GCA_965650445.1 uncultured Oxalobacteraceae bacterium
CTCACGGATGGCTGGTTCCCGACCGGCGATGTCGCGACCATCGATGCCGACGGCTTCATGCAGATCACCGACCGCAGCAAGGACGTGATCAAGTCCGGCGGCGAGTGGATCGGCACCATCGACCTGGAAAACATCGCGATGAGCCATCCTGCGGTGGCGCAGGCCGCCTGCATCGGCATTGCCCATCCCAAGTGGGACGAGCGGCCCTTGCTGGTGGTGGTCCAGCGGCCGGGAATGGAGGTCGGCCGCGCCGAGCTGCTGGCGCATTTCGAAGGCAAGGTGGCCAGGTTCTGGATGCCGGACGACGTCGTGTTCCTCGACGCGCTGCCCGTGGGAGGCACCGGCAAGATCCAGAAAAACAAGCTGCGCGAGCAGTTCAAGAGCCACCGGCTGCCCGATTGCGGGAAATAATACGACCGTTCTTTTATGCGGTATAGTGGGCGACTTGCCGATCCATCCAACAAAGGAAGCTTCATGAGCGCAGACTACATGGTCAAGGACGGCGTGGCCGTCATCACGCTGAATAATCCGCCGGTCAACGGGCTGGGACTGGAAACCCGCACCGCCGCCGTCAACGCGATCGGCCGCGCGCAGATTGACGACGCGGTCAGGGCGATCGTCATCACCGGCGCCGGCAAGGCTTTCTCGGGCGGAGCGGACATCAAGGAATTCAATTCACCCAAGGCGCTCGCCGAGCCGACCCTGCACACCCTGATCGAGACCGCCGAAGGCGCCAGCAAGCCGGTGGTGGCGGCCATTCATACCGTGTGCATGGGCGGCGGGCTGGAACTGGCGCTTGGATGCCACTACCGGGTGGCGCTGCCGGGGGCGCAGATCGCCCTGCCGGAAGTGAAGATCGGCCTGCTGCCGGGCGCCGGCGGCACCCAGCGCCTGCCGCGCGTGCTCGGTCTCGAACGCGCGCTCAACATGATCGTGTCGGGCACTCCGGTTTTGTCGGACCATCTGGCCGATACCGCCCTGTTCGACCGCGTGTTCGACGCCGGCGCCGACCTGGTCGACTCCGCCGTGGCCTTCGCCGCGGAGATTGCCGACTTGCGTCCGCTGCCGCGCGTGCGTGATCGCAAGGTCGACTATCCGAATCACGAAGCCTTCCTGCAGTTCTCGCGCAATACCGTCAAGGCCATGGCCGGCCCGTTCCCGGCACCGCTCGAATGCGTGGAGACCGTTGCCGCGTCGGTGACGATGAGGTTCGACGATGGCCTCAAGTTCGAGCGCGAGCGCTTCATCCATCTGATTCAGACCGATGAATCGAAAGCGCTGCGCCATGCTTTTTTCGCCGAGCGGCAAGCCAGCAAAATCCCCGACGTGCCGGCCGATACGCCGGTGCGCGCCATCAAAAAGGCCGCCGTGGTCGGCGCCGGCATGATGGGCGGCGGCATCGCCATGAACTTCGCCAATGCGGGCATTCCGGTGGTGCTGCTCGAAACCCGCCAGGAGGCGCTCGACAAGGGCATCGCGACCATTCGCAAGAATTACGAGAGCACGGTCAAGAAGGGCAAGCTGACGCCGGAGAAGGTGGCCCAGCGCGCGGCCCTGGTCAGCGGCACCCTGTCGTACCAGGATATTGGCGATGCGGACATCGTGGTTGAAGCGGTGTTCGAGGACCTCGATGTCAAGGAAACCGTGTTCCGGCAGCTCGATGCGGTCATGAAGCCGGGCGCCATTCTGGCGTCCAACACCTCCACGCTGGACTTGAACAGGATCGCCGCCTTCACCGCGCGCCCGCAGGATGTCGTCGGCACGCATTTCTTCAGCCCCGCCAATGTCATGAAGCTGCTGGAGATCGTGCGCGGGGCGCATACGGCCAAGGACGTGCTGGCCAGCGCCATGGCGCTGTCGAAAAAGCTCAAGAAGACCGGCGTGGTGTCGGGCGTGTGCGATGGCTTCATCGGCAACCGCATGATCGAGCAGTACAGCCGCCAGGCCGGCTTCCTGCTCGAAGAAGGCTGCCTGCCCGAGCAGGTCGACAAGGCGTTGGAAAAGTTTGGTTTTGCGATGGGGCCGTTCCGCATGGCCGACCTGGCCGGCAACGATATCGGCTGGTACATCCGCAAGCGGCGTTATCGGGAGTCGCCCGAGATCACGTATTCGAAGACCGCCGACCTGCTGTGCGAACTGGGCCGCTTCGGCCAGAAGACCGGCGCCGGCTGGTACGACTATCAGGCGGGCGACCGCAAGGCCTATGCCTCGCAGACGGTCAACGACATGATCGTCAGGCACTCGGCCGATATCGGCGTGGAGCGGCGCAAGATCGGCGATCAGGAGATCGTCGAACGGCTGGTGTACTCGCTGGTCAACGAAGGCGCGCGGATTCTGGAGGAGGGGATCGCGCTGCGCGCTTCCGACATCGACATGGTCTACCTGACCGGCTACGGCTTTCCGCTGCACCGCGGCGGGCCGATGTTCTACGCCGATACGGTCGGCCTGCCCAAGGTGCTGTCGGCGATGGCGCGCTACGCCAAGGGCCGTCATGGCGATGCCTGGGCGCCGGCGCCGCTGCTCGTCACGCTCGCCGGCGCAGGGAAGCGTTTCAACGATTAGACGAACTGTCGTCCCCGGAAAGATCAAGCCGAGGACTCAGATCTCCAAGCGGAAGTGTCCACTGGCCAGCAATGGCTCGGCATCCGCCCGCGCGATGCGCTGCAGCGGCGCATCGCGCGAAAATCGATACGTGGCGCGGGTCACCGGGCCGACGACCTGGATCGGCGCCCCGGCAAGATAGCGCAGCGTGACCGCGCCCACCTGCGCCTGCACGGCAGCGCGCGGCGCCGTGCCGCTGGCCGGCGCAGCCGGGCTGCCGGCGGCCGTGGTGCGCACCGCCATGCCCGGCGCCGCCGCCGGCGTCACCGATGCCGGCTTAAGCTTCGCGCTCGTCTGAATACTGTTCCGCAGTTCCGTCCGCTTCCCGCCGCAACAACTCATGATGATCTCCTTCCGTTGGCAAACGCTGAATCAGCAAGGGGTCGCGCCCCATCCGCTCGAGCAGGCAGGCGGCGCCGGACAGGGCCAGCCAGGCCAGCGCGCATTCCTGCCCGGTGCGCCCGAGCATCAGCCCAAACGGCGCCGCCACCCATAGACTGACGCAATAAAAACAATCCATCAGCCGGCCCAGCACGCCGTTCCCCAGGGCCGCCCGCAACCGCACCAGCAGGTCCCATGGCCCGTCCTCATGCGCCAGCAGATGGGCGAGGCGCCAGCTTGCGAAAGCGCTCAACACGAAGCCGAACCATGGGGCTTCCATCCGCTCAAACCGGTGGCAGGTCGTTGCAGATCTTCACCGGCCAGTCCGCCGTGGCGTAACTGATGCCGCAAGGGCGCGCGGTGCGGTCGTACACGGTCAGGTGGAAAATGTAGACGCAGCATTCGCCGCGTTCCAGCGCGAAGTTGGCCGGCACCGGGTAGGGCAGGGACACCCTGCAGGTCGGGTCGACGGCGCGCAGGTCAAACTGGGCCAGCGTGCCGATGACGGTGGGCAGGGTCGGCATCCCACAGCGTGTGCCGGGGTCGCCCACCCGCGAGGTGCCATAGAAACAGGGAGGACCGGAAAGCGGGACCGTGATCGGGATCGCGATCGTCGGCCCGCCCTGCTTTTCCACGGAAATGACGTAGTAGTCGAAGTTGTCGTTGGGCCGCGTCAGCGGCATGGTGTCGTCGATGTATTCGTCGAAGGCGATGCCCGAGACCGGCAGGTTCCACGGAATACTGCAATCCGGCGGCAAGGCGAACTGGCTGACGAACAGGTCGGCGCATTTTGGCACCGCGTTAATCTGGATGAGCGCCGTGATCGGCTTGTTGTCGATCCACACCCGCTGGGTGTCGCAGTAGGTGTTGCCAACCGTATCTTCGAGCACCAGCCTCAAGGTGTGCAGCCCGCTCAGCTGGCAGCCGCCAACGTTGGTGGTCCACGACGAGGGCGACAGCAGCGCCTGCGGGTCGCTGATCAGGCAATAGGGCGGGAAGGGAACCGGCACCAGGCAATCCGGCACCCAGTTGGCGGTCAGGACCGAGGTGTCGGTGCGCATGTTGATGGCGCGGTACTGGGCCGCCGTGGTGAACTCGACGTGCCAGAAATTGGTCCAGCCTCCGGTCGCGCAGTCGGTCTCGTAACCCGGCTTGTAGTCGAGCGTGTAGCGTTTGATCTTCTGGCTGTCGTCGCATCCGCCAATGAAGGCCGAACCCCAGATTTGCAGGCAGGTGCCGAACGAGGCTTCGAAGTCGCCTGCCGCCCGCGTGCACAGGGCCGGCACGTGGTCGATGAAACGGGCAGCGGGGTCGAAAGGCGTGCTGTCGAGCGTGAAGTTGCCGTCCACCCCGAGTATTCGCACGTCTTTCTTGAAGACGCCGAAGATAATCGGTCCGCAGGGCGGCAGGGTCTGCGCGGCGCCGTAGACGGTCAGGCGCACGAAGTAGGTGCCGGCGTTCAGTAAAGTGGTGTCCAGGTAGGCCAGGAGGCCGCCCGTGACCGGGGTGTTGCCCTGGACTGTATTACCTGGCGGGACAGGCGGATACACAAAATTGGCGGCGTGCCAGACGATATTATCGGTCGACCATTCGAGCACATAGCGCACGAAGCCGACACCGGCGGCAGTGCCGTGGATCGGCACGACCAGCGCCGGAATCGCCGGGTTGACGACTTCGGCGATGCAGCCGTGAGGGCCGGTGAGCTCGCACGTCAGCGGACGAAAACATTCGCGCAGGCAGAACCAATACGTTATCAGGCAGCGATACACGTCGATCAGGTTCTTGGCGCGCGCCAGGCAGCAGCCGAAACGGGTGGCGCACATGCACCAGCACTGGTAGAACCAGAACCAGGGTTCCCTGCTGTGTGCGTCGAACGCCTTTTCGCCCAGCAATGCGCGGGTGGTGTCAACCGTCATCAGGCGTTCGAACACGGTGGCCGCTTCCTCTTCGCCCTCTTCGCAGTCGATCTGGCCGTCAGCCACGGCGTCGGCCAGGCCGGCGGTGAAATCAATGCTGGCGAGCTGGTCGCTGACGAAGGGACGGTAGGCCTTGGCCAGGGCGGAGACCAGGATGTCGAGGTCCCGACGCTCGAGCTCGGTCAGGCGGCCGGGCGTGACCGGTGTGCCGACCGCCTGGCGCACGCACAGCCAGTAGCGGTACAGGTAATATGCCGACAGGCGGAAGGTGCGCGGCCGGCGGCACACCAGCCAGCCGAAGATCATGCAGCAGCGGATGTGCAGCAGAACCCAGCGCCAGCGCTCGACCGGTCCAAGCAGTTCGCGCGCCTCTGGCGGCAAGAGGGCGAATACCACCTGCTCGTCGGGGAAACTGCCGAGCAGCCGCTGGGCGGTTTCCAGCTCCGCTTCGCAGTCGGGCGGCGCCTTGCGGGCTTCTTCACCGAGTGCGTCCAGGTCGCTGGCACGCTTGAGGTCTTCCTCGATGATCGGGCGGTAGATGTCCACCAGGGCCTTCAATACGGTCTGGAATTCCGGGCTCGACGGATCGGTCGCTTCAGGGTGAGACATTGCCATAATTTGTTCCCCTTCAAGTTTTGCATTCGGAAATGCCCGGAATACTGACGGACATGTGACCTCGCGCAAGAAAAGCCACGATGGTCTGGGAACCATTCTAGTAATGCGGAATGACCGTCGGTTTGATATAGAACAAGCAGGCACAGCCATAAATGGCATTTACGCTGGCAGCGACTGGCGGGTTCCTTGCTTGGCTTGCCCGCCTTAGTCGAGGTGCCGTTGCACCATGCTCAGAATGGCCTTGGACTGGTAGTTGCGGGCCAGCTCGATGAGCTGTGCGGCAAAAGGGCGATAAGCGTCGTCCAGCCTGGTGATGCGATCGGCCCAGGCCAGGATTTCCACCATGTTGCCCATGCGGGCCAGGCGATGCAGATTGGCCATTTCAGCGGCTGGCGGAACTGGCACCGCCGCCCCGGCCTCCAGTGTCGGCAGCGGCGTTTGCGTGACCGGGGCGGTCTTGAGCCAGCGGATTCGCAGCAAGTCCGCCAGTTTGGCCAGCAGCTGCGCATAGTCGATAGGCTTGGGGAGAAAGGTGTTCGCGCCGGCTTCCAGGCAGCCCTGCTGGTCGCTTCCGTACACGCAGGCGGAAAGGGCGATGACCGGAATGTCGCGCCAAGGAACTGGATGGCGAAGAATGGATTGCCCCCCGGTCTTCTCGTGGATGAGCCGGGCCAGCAGGGCGGCTTGGGCCGGCGCGCAATGCAGCGCATCGGCGACCATCCGGTCGACATCCCCGAGCGCAAGCGGCGCCAGCACGATTTCGCTCGCGCGGCCGGCGGCGGCGCGCATCGCCACCAGCCGCCGTCGCAGCGGGTGGGCGGCAGTGACCTCATTGTCGCGGTAGGCGCCGATCAGCAGCAGGTGTCGCAATCCCGGCTCGGTCACCAAATGATCGAGCAGATCGAGCGTGGCCGCGTCCAGCCCGATGGCGCCTGCGTCTTCCCATTCGGCCAGGCAGCGCTGGAGGTCGGCCGCCACGCCGGCGGCGCTCTGGTAACGGTCTTCGGCGGTCTTGGCCAGGCACTTCATGATGATGGCCGAGACCGCCTCGGGGAGGTCGGGAACCCGCTCGGCCGGCGCTACCGGCCGCCGGGCGATGTGGCAATGCACCCATTCCAGCGGGTCGGACGCGGTGAACGGCAGGACGCCGGTGAGCATCTGGTAGAAGGTCACGCCCAGCGCATAGAGGTCGCTGCGGGCGTCGAGCGCGCGGTTCATCCGCCCGGTCGGTTCGGGCGCCATGTACGCCAGGCTGCCGGCGATGAGCTCCGGCGGTGCGGGCGCCGGATGCTCGCGCGGCATACCAGGACGATGGTCCGCTCGCCATCAGTGCCATGCCACCCCCTGTACACGATGACGTCGCCGCCCTTTTGCAAGACTTGGAAGTTGGCGTTAAGGTTTATCGACGATGAATTTGCAATTCCCATTCGGCAAACAGCAAGCAAATTTGAACCAGCCATGAACTTGTGAGAAACATGGGAATGGTTTGACTGGTTTGGAGGATGAGGGCGATAACATGCGGGGGCGCCAGCGTGTCGGCCAAATGCGGTGGGACCAGTATATACGCCTATTCGACAAACGCTTCGGACCTGGACTGGCCCGCGCGCGCCGCCGATGACGACGCACGCGGGCTCGCCGTGTTTCGTGCGTCAGCTCTGGATCAGCGCAGCCAGTTCGGCTGCCGTCAGTGCGCCCTGGTAGATGCGGAAGTCGTCGATCTTGCCGTTGAAGTAAGGATCGGGGTACTGCGAGCGTCCGATCCAGTTCTGGGTCGTGCCGCCAAGGCGAAACGGTGCATGCACGATGCCCGTATTGTTGCCGACCTCGCTGCCGTTCACGTACAGGCGGCCGGTGCTACCCGATAAGGTGACGGCCAGGTGCACCCATTGCCCGGTGGCCAGGGGGGCCGAGGCGGTGATACCCTGTTCGCCCACGCCGTAATTGGTGGTGATGGCAAACCGCGGCACGCTGCCGTTGCGGGTGCTGAGCATCATGTAGTGCTGGGTTCCCGAGCCGAAGTCAAACACGCGCTCCCAGTTGCGCGAACCATTCCAGTAGACCCAGGCCGCGATGGTGAAATCGGCCAGGTCGGCCACCACGTTCTGCTGCAGCTGGACGTAGTCGTTGACGCCGTCCAGCTGCAACGCATTGCTGCTGCGGCCGGCAACCCAGGTGCCGCCATTGATTAGCGTGCCGGCATGGCCGTTGCCGCTGGCGTCGGCCGCCGTGGTGCCGCCGGTTTCGTTAAAGTTCAGCCAGGTGTGCAGGCGGGTGCCGGCGTACGCCTTGACCTGGTTCGACGGGCCGCTCTGGCCCGCCGCGCTCTGGGCCGTGACCACATAATAGTAGGTGCCGCTGCTCACGCTGGTGTCGGTGTAGGTGAGCAGATCGGAAATGTTGCTGGCGATGGTGGTGTACGGGCCGCCCGAAATGGTCGCGCGCTTTACGGTGTAGCTGGTCGCCTGCGTGCTGCCCCACCAGGACAGGACCATTGCCCCGCCGCTCCACATCGCCGACAGGCCGCTCGGTGCACCGCCTGGAGCGATCGGGTCGCGGGTAAAGGTCAGGGTGCCGAAGCCGAGCTGGTCGCCGTTGCCGCCGTCGCCTTCGGGCCGCATCCGGGTGGCCTGGAGGGCGGTGTACGGCGTCGCCAGGCCCTTGCGGTTCATGTAGTGATGCTGCACCATTTCCCACACGGAGCGTTGGTGGCCCTGGTTCTCGGGGTCAAGGATGGTGTCGGTCTCGAGGATATTTTTGTAGCGGGCGAACGGCATGGTATAGAACGCGCCCGATGCATCCGTCAGATTCGCTTTCGCCACGTATTCTGCGCCGGCCAGGAAACGGTTGTTGTCATAGCCGTACATGTCGTCGCCCTGGTTCCAGGCCATTTCGCAGAACGCGGCGGCCAGGCCGATCCCCAAGGTGCAATGTTGCTGGTCGCGTCCGCTTTCCTGCCATTGTCCGAGATAGCCGGGATGCAGGTAGTAGATGGCCTGGCTGCTGGCGCCGTTGCCGGTGCCGCTCTTGTAGTAGGTGATGGCCTCGTCGTACAGGTCGGGGCGGTCGCACAGTACGCCGATGGCAAGCATGGACGCCATATTGCACTGGTCCCAGTTGGCCCAGTAATTGGTAATGTCGGCATCGTTATGGGTGGTCAGGAACTGATGGTTCAACGGATAGAACACGTTGAGCATCAGCGCCTGGAAGCGGGCGAGATCCGCCGCCGCCCAGCCTGGATAGGTGCGCATGATTTCCGCTGCGTTGGCGAACTGGTAACCGTAAATGCCCGACGCCAGGTAGCGGTCCGCGTTGCCGGTCAGGGTCGTCATCGTCGATGACCACTGGTTCAGGAATTTGACCGCCTGGTCGGCATACACGGTGTTGCCGGAGACTTTCCAGCGCAGCGCCAGCTGGTAGGTGCGGGCGATGTCGATATACAGCTGGGCGTAGTTGCTTCCGGTGCCGCCGCGGACCACCGTTGGCAGCGGACGGGGATCGGTGTCAGGCTGGGCGCGGCCGTTGGAAATGAGCGCGTTCCAGCCATCGGTCCAGGGCTGTGCACCAGCGGCGATCTTGGCGCGCATGCGCGTGAAATCGGCCTCGGTATGCAGCAGGCCGGGGTGGACGAAGGTGCGGGCAGCGCCGCCCCCGGAGACGGTGCCCGAGGCGGTGGCGGGACTTGCGCTCGCGCCCATGCTTGCGCCGGGCGAGGCTTCGCCACCGGATTGCAGCGGCCGTTCCTGTGGCTGGGCGAGGTGCTGCGCGACAATGCCATCATCTCGGCCAAGGAAGTGGCCGATTTCCAGCGCACGATGACGGCGGCGGGTCTCGATGCGCGACGGGCGG
>CBFGOU010000153.1:0-9306 GCA_965650445.1 uncultured Oxalobacteraceae bacterium
CGCACAGGGCGCCCAGCGCCACCATGACCACGCGTTTCGGACTGGACGCGTCCGGCGCAGGGGCGCCGATGCCCTTGAGGGACCGGCGGCCGATCGCGAACCATACCAGGCTGATCAGCATGCCGACGCCGGCGGCGAAAAACACCACCTTGTAGGCCGGGGTGTCGCCGGTGTTGAAGACTTTTTGCGCCAGCACCTGGGTGAAGATCGGCGCCAGGAAGGCCCCGGCGTTGATGCCCATGTAGAAGATCGTGAAGCCGCTGTCGCGCCGCGTATCGCTGACCGAATACAGTTTGCCGACCATGGTCGAAATATTCGGTTTGAACAGGCCGTTGCCGACGATGATAGTGGCCAGGCCGAGCTTGAAGATGTCGGGGTCGGGAATGGTGATGGCGAACAGGCCGGCGGCCATGAAGGCGGCGCCCACCAGAATCGAGCGCTGGTAGCCGATCACGCGGTCGGCCACGTAGCCGCCGAACACGGCGCCGGCATACACCAGGGCCAGATAGGTGCCGTAGGTCAGGTTGGCGTCCTGCTGGCCGGAGGCGTCGCCGCCGTAGAACTGGGTGACGATGTACAGTACCAGCGCCCAGCGGATGCCGTAGAACGCGAAGCGCTCCCAGAATTCGGTCATGAACAGCATCCACAATGGACTGGGGTGCCCCATGATCTGTTTGAACTCCGGGATCGTTACTTCAGGGGTGGGGGTAGTCGCGGCACCGCTCATGCGGTTTCTCCTGATTGGTCCCTCGCCTGCGCGAGGGCATGGTTATGGTTGGATAAATCATTCTGGATCGCCGCAGCTTGTGGCAGGGGCATTCCAATGGCCTGCATTCTAATGGAAATCGCCTTGCATTTAGAGGTTTTTTATCAACTGTGCAAGATATGCCATCAAGCCGGCGCACAGCGCCGCGCCGCACCATTTACCGGCCACAAACGCGGCCACTTGTCGTATATTGGCACTGCAAGCTTTTGATTTACTGAAACTGGAAAGGACCCGTAATATGGAACACGACGTCGTCGACACCCTGATTTCGCCGGAAGGCCGGTTGGAAGTGCTCTCCAAAGCGGAAGTCAACAAACTGCTCGACACGAGCCAAGGTGGCCTTTACCAGATTTTTCGCAACTGCGCGCTGGCGGTTCTCAATTGCGGCAGTTCGATTGACGACGGAAAGGAATTATTAGAACGGTATAAATCGTTTGATATCAGCATCGTGCAGCGCGAGCGCGGCATCAAGCTAGAAATCAAAGGTGCGCCGGCAATCGCTTTCGTCGACGGCAAGATGATCAAGGGCATCCACGAGCATCTGTTCTCGGTCCTGCGCGATATCGTCTTTGTCAGCAATGAAGTGACCGACAATCCGAAATTCGACATGACGCGGACCGAAGGCATTACCGACTCGGTATTCCATATCCTGCGCAACGCCAACGTCCTCAAGCCGCAGCGCAACCCCAATTTGGTGGTGTGCTGGGGCGGCCACTCGATCAACCGCGTCGAATATAACTATTCGAAGGAAGTCGGCTATCAGATTGGCCTGCGCGAGCTCGATATCTGCACCGGCTGCGGACCGGGCGCGATGAAAGGGCCGATGAAGGGCGCCACCATCGGCCACGCCAAGCAGCGCCTGACGGGTGGGCGTTATCTGGGCATCTCCGAGCCGGGCATCATCGCGGCCGAGTCGCCCAATCCGATCGTCAACGACCTGGTGATCATGCCGGACATCGAAAAACGGCTGGAGGCGTTCGTGCGCACCGGCCACGGCATCGTGGTGTTCCCGGGCGGCGCTGGAACGGCCGAAGAGATCCTGTACATCCTCGGCATTTTGCTGCACCCGGAAAATGCCGAGATGCCGTATCCGCTGATTTTCACCGGGCCGGAAAGCGCGCGCGAATATTTTGCGCAGATTAATGAGTTCATCGGCCTGACCCTGGGCGAGCAGGCGCAAAAGCGCTACAAGATCATCATCGACGATCCGGAACTGGTCGCCAAGGAAATGCAGAACGGCATTCGCCAGGTGCGCGAGTTCCGCAAGTCGCGTAGCGACGCGTATTACTTCAACTGGCTGCTGAAGATCGACGAGGAGTTCCAGCGCCCGTTCAAGCCGACGCATGAAAACATGCGCAACCTGAAGCTGCACAAGAATCAGGAAACGCACTTGCTGGCGGCCAATCTGCGGCGCGCGTTCTCGGGCGTGGTGGCCGGCAACGTCAAGGATGAGGGCATCCGCGCGATCGAGAAGTATGGCCACTTCGAAATCCACGGCGACGCGGCCATCATGGGGCCGATGGATGCGCTGCTGGCCTCGTTCGTGGCGCAAAGCCGCATGAAATTGCCGGGCAAGACCTACACGCCTTGCTACCGCGTGATTCAGTAAGCTGTCCGGCTCAATCGCCGCACGCCTTCAATCGTGCGGCGATTGACCCCTTATGCGGCGCGGTCGATCATCAAGCATGGATAACGAAGAGCGCATCGCGGCCGTCGAGGGCGGGCTGGAAACCGTCAAAGGCGAGCTCCTGGTCGTCAAGGCAAGCTATGCGCCCCGCGAGATGGTGGGGCAGGTGGCGGACCGGGTTGCCATGCTCGAGGCCGCCTCCACCACCGCGCAGGAATTTCACGAACTGAGCCGGGATATGGCCGTGGTCCGATCGGACTACGTCACCCGTCATTACCTCGATGAGCGGATCGACACCACGCGTGTAAGCCTGGAACGGCGAATCGATCACGTCGCCGACACGGTCCATGAGCTCTCCCAGCGCATGGGGCAGCTGTCCCAGCGCATGACCCATATCGAAGAGGGCTACGCCACCAGGTACGATCTGGAGGTGGCCATTCGCAAATTAAGCTGGCGTATGATCGGTCTCGTCACGGCAGCGCTCGGCGGGTGCTATTTCATTGCCCGTACCGTGCCCTTGTGACCGGACACTGCGCAATTTTCTGCGGCAATCCAATGCAAATGTCAGGTTTGCATAACTGGGTATATCCATTCGACATGTCTGCCTCGCCCGCGCGCCAGAAAATGCTACACATTTAGAAATATATGTTGCACTAGATCAAGGTTGGGGCTATGTTGAGCTATCCGCGGAGACAAACAATGTCATTTTCCGCGTGACCTTCTCCACTTCGCTCACACATGCCATGGAACTCACTGCCCGCTCTCTCAAGGTCATGCAGCGCACGCTGGTGGCACTGCTGTTGCTGACGTTCGGCTTGCTGATTTGGCATCATTACGGCATGGAACGCGTTGTCGAGCTATCCTCGGCAACTTCAGCCGATATGGTCACTGGTGACGACCGCATGCAGGGTGGCCAGAGCATCGCCACCGTGCGGTCCGACGGCAAGTTCATCACAATGCATTGCAAAATTGTCAGGAAGATCAGCTGGCCATTCTGCCAGTTTATTTTCCCGGTAGGCAAAGCGCCCAATGGCTTGGACCTGTCCGAGTTCACTCACGCCAGTTTCGATATCAGCTATAGCGGTCCCGGCACGCATTCCATGCGCAATATGCTGATGAACTTCGAACCGGGCCTGTCACGCGTTGACGACTGGATGTCGCAAAAAATCAATGAGGTGGAGTTCAACGTGCCCGCCAGCGGCCACGCCGTGGTGCCGCTGAATGTCTATCGGACGGCGAGCTGGTGGAACGACCAGCGCAACGTTCCGCTCGAGCACACCGACATGCGCGTCGACAACGTCACCCGGGTCGAACTGCTCACCGGCAGCAACCCGGGCGAAGGCGAGCATATCATTACGCTGCGCGCCATCCGTTTCCACGGCAAGTGGATCACCCAGAACCACCTCTTGATGATACTGGTCAGCGCGTGGATCATCTGCGCCGTCACCTGGCCCGCGCTTGCCGCGCTGCAGCTGCGCGCCCAGCTCAAGAGCAGCAGGGAGCGGCTGGCAATGCTCAATGAACTCAACAAGGCGCTGCAGATCGAAACCAAGGAACTGGTCGGCCAGGCCCACGTCGATCCGCTGACCGGCGCGCTGAACCGCCAGGGGCTGCGCGCCGCGATGATGAGCACCTCGCCCCTGCTGTGCGAGCCGATGTCGGTCCTGTTTATCGACCTCGATCACTTCAAGCGCGTCAACGACCAGCACGGGCATGAGGTAGGCGACGCGGTGCTGCGCGATTTCGCCCAGACGGTGGGCCGCGAAATCCGCTCCAACGACAAGCTGGTACGCTGGGGCGGCGAGGAATTCCTGATCATCTGCCCAGCCACCACGGCCGAGCAGGCCTACCACCTGGCCAGCAAGCTGCGCGCCGCACTGCCGCTGCACAAGTGGCCGGTCGGACTGCGGGTGACGGCATCGTTCGGCGTGGCCGCCCTCGGCCCGCGTGAAGATATCGGCGCGGTGATCAAGCGCGCCGACATGGCGCTCTACCGGGCCAAGGCCAACGGCCGCGACCGGGTCGAAGTGGCGCTGGAGGACGATCAGCCGGCTGCGGCCACGTCGGTCCTGGTCGCCTGAGCCACGGCCCCGACGTCGCCAGGCCAAGCCAGCGCGATCCCTGTGCATCGCTGGCCAGGTCGGCATCGATGAACTTCATGCCGGCCACGCCGTCGGCCACCGTCGGCAGGCAGCGCAGCGCACGGACCTGCGCCGCCGCATCGCGGTACAACCGCGCAAACGCTTCCAGATAGCCTTCCGGGTGGCCGCACGGCACGCGGGTCGCCACCAGTGCCGCTTGGCTGGACGCCTCGCGCGCGTGACGCGCTGCGCATAGCCGCCCTGGTGGTGCACAGCCAGGCCAGTGCGCAGTTGTCGCCGCCGATCACTTCGTGCTTGTTTTTGACCGTGACGCCCTTGTCCACGTCAACCATATCGCGCTTCTCTCCCCGCCCGCCTTTTCGCTTGCGCCTATTGCAAGATGCCGATCTCGCCCTTGGCTTCGAAAACCGGCTTGCCTTCGTCGATGTGGACGGTGACGCGGCAGGGCAGGTCGGGCGCGTGGCGCTGGAAGTGCAGGCTGACGGTGGCCTGCACGGCCTGGCCGATTTCGTCGAGCATCTCCGCCGCGCGGCCAGGAGCGATGCGCAGGTTGACATACACGAAGCCGCGCGCGATGTCGCCCGGTCCCACGGCCGCATAGGTGGCCGGGTAGGCCAGCACGCGCGTGCCGCCGGCCGGGAAGACGGCGCGGCCTTCGTCGGATTTCAATGCGACTAGCGTCGACAGCAAGGTCTGGCAAAGGCCGTCGATGTGGGCCGCTTCGCCCAGATTGGGCGTGTAGTCGATCCGTACGTGGGGCATAGGAACTTTCGGTGGATGGTTGGCCATGCGCATGGGGTAGCGCATTGTAGGTCACAAGCACGAAAATTGACGGTCCGACACGTGACTAAAAAGCGACAGTTGCCAGGTGTTACCGGCGCGTCCGCAGCGCAAGTCGTCACCTGATTGCGCTACCAATGCAAATTGCATGAGGCGCATACGCCTTTTGCGCGCTTCCTTCATCAATTATGCATACCGGCGGCCCATGCCCCGCGCCAAGTGTTGTAGCGGTGCCGCAAATTTGGTTTTTATATATGGGTCAAGCGTGGGCGCGCGCCGCGCCTGGCGCCCCATGCCACCGCCGAACCAAGTCTCTGGTTTTTGGTAGCGGTACCGAACGATTGATTGTTAATTTGCCTTCCTGCCCGTATGTCAAATTTTCGCTATGGCAAGGGCCCACCTGTCCTTGACCGAAGTGTGTGTGCTTGCCTAATATCATTCGTCGGCTTGGTGATTTTCATAATTGCAGCGAAAAACCGTAACTTGCAGAATGGATTTACGGCGTGGTGCAAGCAAGCATGGCAATGCCGGTAAACGATAATAAATAAATAAGAGACGCCCTTCCATGTACCACCTTCGCAATTCCGAGTGCAGCTTCTTGATGTTTATGACAACGTTTTCATGGGCGCGCTCATGCATCTGATTTCCATCCATTTTTTTAACCAAAAGCGATAAAGGGTTAGCACCAGCAAGAGTCGCAAGATGTTTTCGTAGCACCAAAAAAAGAATTGCAAAACCATCAGGAGAAACTTCAACAATGAACCAGTTCAAAAAAACCGCCATAGCGGTTGGTGTGGCCCAAATCGCCATGATGTACAGCGGCAACGTCTTGGCTCAAGCGGCCGACAAGCCGGCCGAAGCGACCGTGGTCGTAGTGACCGGCCAGCGCGCCGCCCTGCAATCGGCCCAGAAGCTCAAGCAGAACGCGGACGAGATCGTTGACTCGATCGTCGCCGAAGACATCGGCAAACTGCCCGACCGTTCGGTGACCGAAGTGCTGCAGCGCATCGTCGGCGTGTCGATCGACCGCACCATGGCCAAGGGCGACCCGGAGCACTTCTCGGTGGAAGGCTCGGGCGTGACCATTCGCGGCTTGACCTATGTGCGTTCGGAACTCAATGGCCGCGATTCCTTCTCGGCCAACGGCGGCCGTTCGCTCAACTTCGAAGACGTGCCGCCCGAGCTGATGGCCGGCGTGGACGTCTACAAGAACCCATCGGCCGAACAGGTCGAAGGCTCGATCGGCGGCCTGGTCAATCTGCGCACCGCGATGCCGTTCAACTTCAAGGGCTTCAAGTTCGGCGCATCGGCCGACACCACGTATTCGACGCTGAAGAAGGGCAAGACCTCGCCATCGGGCTCGGTCATGATTTCCGACCGCTGGAAGACCGGCTTCGGCGAATTCGGCGCCCTGGTCGACGTGGCCTCGTCCAAGAGCGTGGTGCGCACCGACGCGTTCCAGGTCGAGCCGTACTATCCGCGCGACGTCGGCGGCAAGATGGTGTACATCCCCAAGGGCGCGCAATGGCGCACCCTGATGTATGACCGCAAGCGTGACGGCCTGTACGGCGCGCTGCAGTGGAAGCTCAACAACACCTTGCGCAGCTCGCTGACCTACTTCAAGTCCAAGTACAAGATGCAGTGGGACGAAAACGCGATTTTCGCCCAGTCCGAGCCGTACAAGATCGACCCGAGCGCCGATTCGACCTACGGCCCGAACGGCAACATGCTGACCGGCACCTTGACCTCGCCGTTCTCGAACGGCATCAATTTCGGCGGCGACACCCGTACCTCCGACCGCACTTCCTCGACCACGGACCTGGCGTGGAACGTCGAATGGCACCCATCGCCGTCCTGGACCGTGACGACCGACATTCAGAAGGTCAAGGCCAAGACCCGCAGCTTCGATTCCACCGTGGCCACCGGCGTGACCATGGCCAAGGAACAACTCGACCTGACCGGCAAGATTCCGAACCTCATCTTCGACGATGCCGACCGCGCCTACCTGGCCGATCCGAAGAACTACTACTGGGCCTTCACGATGGAGCACGCCGACGAGAGCGTGGCCAACGAGAAAGCCTGGCGCACCGACCTCAAGTACACGTTCGACCATCCGGTGCTGCGCGACCTGCGTTTTGGCGTGCGCATGACCGACCGCGATTCGCTCAACACCAACACCAATCCAAGCTACAACTGGCAGCCGATTACCCAGACCTGGCAAGTGGGCTGGGATGTCAAAAATCTCGCATCGCTGGGCGATCCGCGCTTCGCGGGCAACACCCATACCTACAGCTTCCCGAACTTCTTCGGCGGCGGCGTGAGCGTGCCGACCCTGGTGTTCCCGGACAGTTCGCTGAACACGGGTTATCCGGGCAGCTACGTCGGGCTGCACAAGTACCACGACATCCTGTGCGCCGAGCAGGCCGCAGCCCAGGGCTGGAGTTCCGGCTGTGCGAAGTGGACGCCCGCCACCTTCGGTACCGACCCTGCCGGCGTCAACGACCAGCACGAGAAATCGAAAGCCTTCTATACCCAGTTGCGCTTCGGCTGGGACGATCTGGCTCATCCGATCGACGGCAATATCGGCATCCGTTATGTCAAGACCGACATGACCGCCGGCGGCTACATCGCGTTCACGCCGAGCCTGCCGACGGTACCGACCGGTTACGCGATGTCGGGCCCGGCCATTCCGAACATTCCGGCCTATGCCCTGGCACGTGACTTCGACAATTCTTACCATAATGTGCTGCCGAGCCTGAACCTGCGCATGAAGCTCAACAGCGAAGTGCAGTTGCGCCTGGCAATTGCCAGCGGCATTTCGCGGCCGGACTTCAGCCAGTTGCAGGCCTACACCAGCCTGTCGGAGGACGTTTCGTCGGTCCGCAACGATGCGACCAAGCAAATCGAAATCACCAATCTGGCGCTGACCGGCAAGGCACAGGGCAATCCGAACCTGAAGCCCACCTCGTCGCGCCAGATCGACCTGTCGGCCGAGTACTATTTCGCTCCGACCGGTTCGATTACCCTGGCGGTGTTCAACAAGCGCCTGAAAGACGTCGTTGTCAACCAGACCTCGGTTTACCAGTTGCCGGACGTGAACGGCAAGCTGTATGACTTCACCATCACGGCGCCGGTCAATGGCGCCAATGGCACGGTGCACGGCGCCGAGCTGGCCTTCCAGCAGTACTTCGACAAGCTGCCGGGCTGGCTGTCGGGCATCGGTCTGCAAGCCAACTACACCTATGTGGACAGCCATCGCACGCTGTACAACCCGGTCTACCAGCAATACTGCTCGGGTGCCGGCGGCGCGGCCAACCTGAACCTGAACCTGAACGGTTGCGACACCAATGGCCGCACCTTCGGCAACCTGCCGATGCAAGGCTTGTCGCGTCAGGCGTTCAACCTGGCCCTGCTCTACGACAAAGGTCCATGGTCGGGGCGCCTGGCGTACTCGTGGCGCTCGAAGAGCCTGCAGAACGTCAACGTCAACGGCACCCAGGGCACCGACGGCCTGGACACCAATCCGGATAGCCCGACCTTCGGCAAGAGTGTCGTCAGCTGGGGCTTGCCGACCTGGGCCGATAACTACGGCCAGCTGGACGGTGGCGTGTCGTACCAGATCAACGATCACGTCAAGATCGCTCTGGACGGTACCAACCTGACCGATTCGATCTGGAAGCAGCAAATGCAACAAACCACCGGTATGATGGGCCGCGCCTGGTTCGCATCCGGTCCGCGGTACGCGCTGAAGTTGAACGTCAACTTCCAGTGATTTCTTCCGACATCAGCGTAGTCTGATCGACTCGGCGGGCCTGAACCCCGGCACTGCGCCAGCTTGGCGCGTTGCCGGGGTTCAGGCCCTTTCGCTTAGGTCGGGGCCATGATTGTCAATACAGCCAACAAGCGTCGGAAAAGGCATCACATGAACAATATTGATTCTTAACCACGAAAGCAGGTCCCACTACGATGAGCAAACTTTCCCGACACTTTGTCACCCTGGCCGCCGGCATGGCGATCGCCACCGTCCACGC
>CBFGOU010000154.1:0-9291 GCA_965650445.1 uncultured Oxalobacteraceae bacterium
GCGCTCGCCGGCGTAGTCGCCTTCGGGTCGATTGCTGCCGCCGAGGATCACCAGGTGTGGCGGCAGGAAATCGATGTCCAGTAGCGTGCTGTTGGTGAAATAGTCGACATCGGCGAGTCCGCGGATGTCGGGCACCAGCGCGCGACCGCCGACGTTGATGAAGGCGCGAGGCGCCGTGAGCGCGTCGCTGCCGACCTGCACCTGGCGGGCCGTCGTTTTCCCATTGGCGTCCAACACCTGCACTGTGTAGCGGCCGGCGCTGTCGCGCTGGTTGAGCGCGATGATGGGCAGGCTTAGCACCCCGCTGGCGCGGGCCACTTCCAGCTCGACCTGTACTGTCATGTCGCTGAGCAACTGGTGATCATGGTTGTCAATGTCGAAGAGCACGCTATAGAACAAAGCGTTGCCGATCCGCTCGGGGATCGGTTGAATCACTTGCACCTTGCCCTCGTAGCGTCGGGCGTTGGCGGCCAGAGTGGTGACACGCGCGGCCTGCCCCACCCGCACCAGACCGATTTCGGCCTCGGCGACCTGGGCCTTGACGGTGACGGTGCTCAGCTGGGCCAAGGTCAGCAGGGTCGGAGCGATCTGCAGCGCGTTGACGGTCTGCCCCTCCTGCACCGCAATGGACACCACTTCGCCGTCGATCGGGGCGCTCACGCGAGTGTAGGTCAGTTTTAACTGCTTTTCGATCAGGTCGGCACGCCTTTGCGCCAGCGTGGCCACCTGGCCCTGTTGCTCGGCTTCGAGCTTGGCCAGCGCGGTGTCGGCTTGTTCCTTGTCCAGGATTGTGGTGGCCTCGCCCGCCAGCAGGCGGCGCTGGCGCTCGGCCTCGCGACGGGCGGCCTCCAGTTCGATGCCCGCGCGCTTCACGGCGGCCGTCTGCTGGGCTAGCGCGGCCTCGGCCTGCTGCACCGCGTTACGGCCGCTATCGGAGTCCAGGCTAACCAGCAAGGCGCCGGCCTTGATCTCTTGGCCCAATTGCATATGCAAACGCCGCACCTGTCCGCTGACCTGCGCGCCGATGTCCACCTTGAGTTTGGGCTGCAGCCGCCCGGCGGCATTCACGATCCGGGTGATGTCGGCCCGTTCGACGGCCGCCGACGGTGGTGGTGGTGGCGATGCCGGACTGCTGTAATGCAGTACCAGGCCCAACACAACCAACGCAACTATCACCGGCCCCAATATAGCGCGCCAATGTTCACGAATCTGGCGCCAACGCTTGCCTGTCAAAGCAGGATTCATCTTTGTGGTATCTCGTTTCATTCGATGTCCGACGGCTACCTGTCAAGCATTGACGTCGGCTTCCTGCGACTTGCATGTTTGCATGTTTGCATGCCTGCATTAATTATAATTCGATTGGCCGGGTTGCACGGCTTTTTTCGCTTAACCATCCCCCACGTCCCAGCGCGAATACCTGTACGAACGACGTCGCACGGGGTGATCCCGCTTTCGAAGCGCCTCCCACCGCTGTTTGAATGCAGCTGAGGGAACGACGGATGAATGCCAGTGAAAGCTGGCGGCAGCACCTAAATGCCGCCGCGAGCGGTCACGCTGATCGAAGGCTGGACGGCCTCCGACTATCAATATCTCAACACGCCAGCGCCGAGCATCCGGCGATAACCGACATTTCGACCGCAGCGCCGATCGCTGCAGCGGTGCCCGCGATAGCAGCCATGCACGCAGCCGAACCAGCTACAGGCACCCCGGCACAGGCTGCCGCCGCCGACGACAGAACGGCAGCCGTCGCCGCTGCACCAGCAGCGCGTCCACCAATTTCGCAAGCGCTCGAGCACACATCTGCCTGGGCAGCCGGCGCGGCAAGCATGAGGGCCACAGCCGCGGTAGCTGCGAACGATTTGATGTGCGTATTGGACAAAACTTTCATAAACTTACTCCTCAAAAGGTTAATAGATAGATGGACCTGCAAACCATGTGGTAAAGCCGAATTATTCGAATAATGTGGCCTTCCTGTGGCAGAACAAAATAAAACGCTTGCTGCCGAAAGGTTCCGAGGAATACCGAATTACGCAATGGATTGCATTTACTGTGCCATGTACCATCCCTGCCTGTATGCGCTTCTGGCAAGGATTTCAATTCCACAGGCACATCTTACTTTAACATAAATTTTTAATAAAAAGCAATAGTTGCTATTTATTTCGAACATGAATTCTACTGATTCGCCAAGGCTGCTACATCCTTATGGTGAAAAGGTGCGAACCAGGTAACCAGAAACGATGGAATGGTGGCCGCCATCACAACGACAAAGTAGCTGACATAGCCAAGCATCTGTTGTAAATGGCCGCTGATAACGCCGGTCACCATCATGCTTAAGGCCATTAGCGCCGTCCCGAAAGCGTAGTGGGTCGTTGGGTATTTTCCGGGTGCGAGTTGCTGCATCAGGTAAATCATGTAGCCAACCGAGCCGAAACCGAAAAAGAATTTCTCAATGGCGACGCCTGCGGTGATCGCGATCAAATCAACTGGCTGGTAAACGCTCATTAACAGGAAGGTAACGCCAGGGAGATTCACCGCGCAGGCGAGCAGGAAAAGCAGCGAAGATTGTAAGCCGCGCCGCGTGACAAAAATGCCACCAAGCAGCGAGCCAAACAAAAATGCGCCCAAGCCGTAGGTCCCGTAAATAATCCCTAACAATTCGTTGGACAGCCCCAATCCGCCTTGGGAGACTGGGTCGACCATGAAGAACGGGCCAATTTTTTCAAGCAAGCCAACGCTGGAGCGAAAGAGAAAGGCAAACGCGATCATGACCCAGACATCGCGCTTTTGAAAGAACGTGACGAACGCATCCCACAGGATATGCCAAGCGCCTCGCATCGACGTCCGCGTATTCACGGAGCGTGCGCCATCCGGCATCACAATTGAATGCCACGCCGCCATAGCCAACGTAATGGCGCCGACAATGTAGAGGATGATGCGCCAGGAATCGGTCCACTCTGGGCCCGACACGGAGGCGTCATGGTGGAAATAGTTCGTATGTAGCCAGCCGCTGAAATAAACTAGCCCGCCCGAAACGACGATGGGGCCGATGCTCCAGCTCAGGCTTTGAACGCCGCAATAAAGCGATTGGGCTTGCGTGCTTAGCGATGTGACATATACGCCGTCGGACGCGATATCCTGGGTTGCCCCGAAAAAAGAGATAACCAAGAAAGCAAGAATTAAAAAAACCATGTAGTCCGGCATAGCCATGATAAACGCAGCACCGACGAAGCCCAGGCCGACGGCCACTTGCGCGAATAGCGCGAAGAATTTCTTGGTTCGATACATTTCGACTATCGGCGCGAACAGCGGCTTGATCGTATAGACGAATAGCAGAAAACTCGCATATTCGGCCGCCCGGGCATTGTCCAGGCCCAGGTTCTTGAACATGATGGCGGTGGCGCTGGTAAGCGTCATGGAAGTAAGCGCCATTGTGAAATAACCGGACGGCACCCACAGTAAGGGGAATGTTTTCAGTTGCAATGCGCGCATAGTAGTATTCCATCTTTTCGTGTTGTGTATCGACGCGAGGTGCAGGCTCGACAGTTGAGCGTGTCCAGCCGGTGCCTTCTTAGCTAGCGGGCGCACCGCGCAACGGATCGAATGTGCTGGTCACGTATCGTTTGCTGTAGAAATGAGCGCCGTTTCCAGCGCCAGCTTCCAGAGTTCGAGCGCGCGCAGCAATGGGCCCGGGAAGGCATGGAATTCGCCTTGCGGAATCGTCGGATTCAAAATCCAATGCCGGAATATCGCCAAAGCTCCTCATCAGGCCAGGCATATTCAATGCGGGGGAGGGGGCGATAGGGCGTCATTCCGCTCGCGTCTGTCATGTGTGCCGACCGTTTGGCGAATGGCGTTGGCACGAAAACAGATCCGTGCCAACGGTCCTTGATCACTCGTCGCATCAGCCGCGCTGGGGGGGCGTGCCGTGCTTTCTTACTTGCCGGGAGTTCCTTGTGGGCCAGACCCTGAAAGTCGTTTGACTAGTCGTTCAACTTGAGAACGGAGCGCGGCTTGCATCGCGGCGTCGGATGAACCTTTCGTCACCATGGCGAATGTTACAAAGGTATTTTTGACAGTTGCGTTGCAAGTGGCGATTTCCACTGCGGCGACAGGAACCGATTGCCCAGTACATGAAAGGCTATCCTGCTTGGCGTTTGTGGGAAGTGTCGCAATCGAAACTGTGAGAGAGGGCAGTGGCAGGTTTGGAGGGGAGATGGTACACGTGTCAAGTTTTTGCATTGGTGAGCCTTCCGCTGCCGGAATGGTTTTGTGTTCCGTTTTCATTTTGGAATCGCCCAGTTTGAGCGCGATTAGCGCCTCTCGGTCCACCAGATTGCAGGGTACGTCAGCCGGCGCAGCGAAAGCCAGCGCCGGGAAAATCGATGAAGCGAAAGATAATGCAAGAAGACTGTGGCGCATGTTTAGCTCGAAAAAGGTGATAAAAAACGAACACAACTGGAAACAGGCCTAAACGCTTGTCGCCATCTTAAAAACAAACGATCAATTCGTGTGCGAGTGTCATACCTCCGTGCGAGATAATGCTTGGCGAAACCACAGCCGGCCCGAGGAGACGAAAAGCAAGTACAGGGCAGAAAAATTGAGCGCAGGCGCAATTCCTACGCTAAGGTACTCAAATCCTGTTAGGCCCCGCGAAAACACCACCTGCAAAACAAGGCTCGCTACGGCGAACATGAGCTTGGTGATACGCGCCCAGTTTCTGTTGCGCGCGATCTTGACGTTTAAATATCCACCGAAAATATATGCCAGAATCGGAATAGCCAGGCCAAAAATAGCCGGGCCACGCGCTGCCGGATCCGTCGGCAGGGCGCTGACAGCGCCGGGCAGGAACAACACGTACTGAACTACGGCGAGTGCGAGGCTCAGCCAGAGCAATTTCAAGGCCCAGCGGACTTCGGCTGGTGCCGGAATTTGAAACTCGCCGTCGATCTCGGCGTTATATGGTTCAGGTAGAGTAGTGTTGGCCATTGCTGAGCTGGGGAGTGGCGCGGCAATGCAGGTGAAGCGTCTTAAATTTATACCCTGCACGCGCTTTATTAAAAGCTAACGTATATATATTACTATTGGATGGGGGTGAGCAGCAAGCGTTTTCATGGCGTTCATCGGCCTTGTTACAACCATCGAAAAATCGGTCCCAAAATGAACAATTCGACATCCAGGCAAACATAGGTGCCAGGACGCGGGTCCCGTACAGATTAAGGTGGGCCGAAATGAGCCGCCGTGCCGAATTCGGCGCGCAATACCTCTACACCATCTCCGCCAGGAATCGGCATAGGGGATGGCTAGTAGATATCGGGTCGATTCGCATTTAACTTCCAGCGGTGCCTTTGCCGTCAGGGCACCCCATATCTCCTGATAGGCGCCCTCGATAATCCGGCTTCTCAGCGTCAGTGCCGTTCCCGACTTGGTTTGCTTGGGTTCGCGATAGCTCGTTTCGACGTGCCAGCGGCGCTCATAGCACGCTGCGATATCGGCAGGCTTGTAGCGCTTTCGGTCTAGAAGCGAAGTCAGCCGCGCATGCTTTCGAGCGCGCTGGTCGATGATCGTTACCGCACGCGCTTGCCAGAACTCGGGCAGACGTTGGCACTTGGGGCGTGCTTGCGGCGAGATACGCATCTGCACCACGGCGCCGTCTGGAGTGCCCTCAACTACTTCCCATTTAGTGTTGGCCCTTGCCGGGATCACGAAATGGCGGTTGTTTCACGAGTCAATCCACACAAGATTTCGGCCGACAGAAAGCACTTATCGAATGCAATCGACGAGTTATCAGGAATCGACCACTCAAAGGGAAGATGCTGACCTGGACGCTCCCGATCCGGCGTTTCCTGGTTCTCTACGAGAAAATGAATCGCATCATCAAACAGCACGCAGGTTAACTGCCTCTGCGGGCGTACAGCTGTCCATACAAAAATGCCGTCCAGTCTTAACTGAACGGCATTGGCCTGCAGGGGCACCATTTTTTTGCAAACGTGGTTCAGTGCATCAGGCTGCGATGGCCACGTCTTCCTCGGCGTTCACGCTGGCCGCCACCGGCTGGCGAATCAGGTAATCGAAGGCGCTCAGCGCCGCTTTCGATCCTTCCCCCGCGGCGATGACGATCTGCTTGTACGGCACGGTCGTGACGTCCCCGGCCGCAAACACGCCCGGCAGGCTGGTATGGCATTTCGCGTCGACCACGATTTCGCCGAATTTGCTCAATTCCACCGTCCCTTTCAGAAATTCAGTGTTCGGCACCAGGCCGATTTGCACGAACACGCCTTCCAGTTCGACGTGGTGGAGCGCATTCGTCACGCGGTCCTTGTAGCTCAGGCCGTTAACTTTCTGGCCATCGCCGGTAATTTCAGTGGTCTGCGCGTTCACATGGATGTCGACGTTGTTCAGGCTCTTGAGCTTGTTGACCAGTACCGCATCGGCCTTGAGCGCATCGGCAAATTCGACCACCGTGACATGCTGCACGATGCCGGCCAGATCGATGGCCGCTTCCACGCCCGAGTTACCGCCGCCGATGACCGCGACGCGCTTACCCTTGAACAGGGGACCGTCGCAGTGCGGGCAGTAGGCCACGCCCTTGTTCTTGTATTGCGCCTCGCCCGGCACGTTCACATTGCGCCAGCGTGCCCCGGTCGACAGGATCACGCTGCGCGACTTGAGCACGCCGCCATTGTTCAAATGCACTTCAATCAGGCCGCCCGGCGTTCCCGCCGGCACGATGCGCTCGGCCCGCTGCAGGTTCATGATGTCCACTTCGTAATGACGCACCTGCGCTTCGAGCGCCGTGGCGAATTTCGGACCGTCGGTCTCCAGCACCGAGATGTAATTCTCGATGGACATGGTGTCGTTGACCTGCCCGCCGAAGCGCTCGGCCGCCACGCCCACGCGGATGCCCTTGCGCGCCGCGTACACGGCCGCGGCCGCGCCGGCCGGGCCACCGCCCACCACCAGCATGTCGTAGGGGGCTTTGTCATTGAGCCTGGCCGCTTCACGGCTGGCCGAATGCACGTCCAGCTTGGCGACGATCTCTTCCAGGGTCATGCGGCCGGAGCCGAACAGGCTGTCGTTGTTGAACACCATCGGCACCGCCATCACCTGGCGCGCCTCGACCTCGGCCGGGAACATGCCGCCGTCGATGATGGTGGCGCTGATGTTCGGGTTGTAGATCGCCATCAGTGTCGCTGCCTGCACCACGTCGGGGCAGTTATGGCAGGACAGGGACATGTACACCTCGACATCCATCACGCTGTCGAGCGCCCTGATCTGTTCGATGAGCTCGGGCGCCACCTTGGGCGGATGGCCCCCGGTCCACAGCAAGGCCAGCACCAGCGAAGTGAACTCGTGGCCGAGCGGAATGGCGGCAAAGCGCACGCCCTCGCGCTCGCCCTGTCTGGCGATCACGAACGACGGGGTGCGCTCATCCGTGCCCGACTCGTCGACGCTGACCTTATCCGACAGGCTCGCGATCTCGGCCAGCAGCGCGCGCAGCTCGGCGCTCTTGTCGCTGGCGTCGAGCGTGGCGATGAGTTCAATCGGAGCGCGCAGGTTCTGCAAATAGCCCTGCAACTGAGTTTTCAAGGTGGCGTCGAGCATGATGGTATCCGTATAAAAGTACTGCTGAGTTAAACGCGCGCGCTGGGGAAGGAGGCGCGCGGCGCCATCCCTCCCGCTTGCAACGCTTTAGATCTTGCCGACCAGGTCCAGCGACGGGGTCAGGGTCTTGGCGCCTTCATTCCACTTGGCCGGGCACACCTGGCCTGGGTTGTTGGCAACGAATTGGGCAGCCTTCAGCTTGCGCAGGGTTTCTTTCACATCGCGTGCGATGGCGTTGTCATGCACTTCCAGGGTCTTGATGACGCCTTCCGGATTGATGATGAAGGTGCCGCGCAGCGCCAGGCCTTCTTCGTCGATGTGCACGCCGAAGCCGCGGGTCAGCTGGTGGGTTGGATCGCCGACCAGCGGGAACTGGGCCTTGCCCACGGCTGGCGAGGTTTCGTGCCACACCTTGTGCGAGAAGTGGGTGTCGGTGGTGACGATGTACACCTCGGCGTTGGCCTTCTGGAACTCGGCGTAGTTGTCGGCCGCGTCTTCCACCTCGGTAGGGCAGTTGAAGGTGAACGCAGCAGGCATGAAGATCAGGACCGACCACTTGCCCTTCAGGGACTCGTTGGAAACTTCAACGAACTTACCGTTGTGGAAAGCCTGGGCTTTGAAGGCAGGAACTTGAGTATTGATCAGGGACATGGGATTTCCTCTTGCGCTATGTGTCGGTTAATAAAAACTATCGAATGAGTGAAACTCATTGCATATAATGATACGACAAGATGGACCGCGCTTCGATTGTTTCTATTAATCGCCCTGATTGAAAATCCTATCGGCACGCGGCGCGGCCGATGCTGCAATGCTGACAAGAACTTGATTCTGTGGAAGAATTCAGCGTCAACTTTAAAAGGAAGCCAATAATGCAGTTATCTAAACGAATGGCGGCGGAAACGCTGGGCACTTTCTGGCTGGTGCTGGGGGGCTGCGGCAGTGCTGTGCTGGCGGCCGGTTTTCCCCAGCTTGGTATCGGTTTTCACGGCGTCGCGCTGGCGTTCGGCCTGACGGTATTGACGATGGCGTTTGCGATCGGCCATATTTCCGGCTGCCATTTGAATCCTGCGGTCACGCTCGGCCTGTGTACGGCCGGCCGTTTTCCCAAGGCCGAAGTGCTGCCCTACTGGGTCGCGCAAGTGGTGGGCGCCTGCCTTGCCGCGGCGGTGCTGTATCTGATCGCAAGTGGCAAGCCCGGCTTTGAAATGGGCGGTTTCGCAGCCAATGGCTATGGGGAACTTTCGCCCGGCAAGTACTCGATGGTGGCCGCCCTGGTATGCGAACTGGTGCTCACCTTCGTCTTCCTGATGGTGATTCTGGGCGCCACCGATCGGCGTGCGGCGGCCGGTTTCGCGCCGATTGCCATCGGCCTGTGCCTGACGCTGATTCACCTGATCAGCATTCCGGTCACCAATACCTCGGTCAATCCCGCCCGCAGCACCAGCCAGGCCCTGTTCGCCGGCGGCGCGTATGTGCCGCAGCTGTGGCTGTTCTGGCTGGCGCCGCTGGCCGGCGCCGCACTGGCGGGGATCGTGTACACGGCCCTGTTTGCAGAAAAGCGCTGAGCCGCGCCGGGCGCCATGTCGCTTTGAAGATTTGTCAAACACGTCAGAAGCCGCGTAGAATGCGGCTATCGCGGGTGTAGCTCAATGGTAGAGCAGAAGCTTCCCAAGCTTACGACGAGGGTTC
>CBFGOU010000155.1:0-9288 GCA_965650445.1 uncultured Oxalobacteraceae bacterium
GCATCGAGATCACGGGCAAGGAGATCATCATCAAGGGTTCCAGGAAGGTCGAGCTACATGGTGACGACGTCGACACCAATCCCAAAGGCTGATCGTCTTGTTGCCAATCATTCCCAGACTGCGTTTCGACAAGCGCACCGATGTCGACGTCCTCCATTTCGGGAGAACTGGTGCCTGCCGGGTTCGGATTCGCGGGCCATGGCTGGGTGCCGCGCCGCGTCGCTGGCCAGCCACGTTCCACTCCACCGTCACATGTCCAAATTACCGCAGTTCGGTCACGCCGCGTCTCTGGCACTACCGGTCCAGGTTCCCAGCCCGGTACATGAAGACGCAACATCTTGGCCCGATTTGCGGGACATGCATATAGGTAAGTGGTGGAGAAATGCGCTCAGCCTCATGCTCATCAGCGCAGGCGCTACGATTTTCCGCTGGCACGAGAACTGGCTGGCATTGCCGTTCTTTCTATACCTGGGATATCTAATCTTCAAGGTAGGCCATAGCGCAATTCAGCTCCCGCACCGCCTGTTCCGACGACTTCGGTAACGACGGTCACGTAGCCTCTGAGAAAGCAATACCACGGCCGCAGGCGCAGGCTAAAACCGGACGCATACCTTTGCCAAACGGCGAAGTTATGGGTATTGGCACACAGACGTATATTAAGACTAGAAAAACTGGTGCGGCTGGCGGGGATCGAACCCACGACCCTTGGCTTCGGAGGCCAATACTCTATCCACTGAGCTACAGCCGCATTGAGGGAAAATGCGCGGAGAGCGAAGAATACCGGTTTTCCTCTCTTGCGTCTATGGAAAGACGCCAGCGCCGCCGGCAAGTTCCAAAACCGCCCGGTTGCGTCTATAATCGCGGGTTTGACATGGGTTTATACCTTGCCAAGTCAAATCGAAACGCCTGCAGCCCTTTCGAACTTCCCGCACTAAGGACATCATGAGCGACGCACACAACGAACACGAATCCGCCATCCGTACACCGAAGCAGCTCGTCGCTGCTGTGGCCGGCTTCTTTCTGGTCACCGTCATCGGCATTATTTTGCTGGTGCAATTCGTGACCACTACCAAGCTCACCGGTGCCGGTACCGACAGCCAGTCGGCCGAAGCGGTCGCGGCGCGTCTGCGCCCTGTGGCGGATGAAGGCTATACCCTCAAGGACGTGAACGCGCCGAAAGTGCTGCAATCCGGTGAAGCGGTCTACACTGCAGTGTGCGCCGCCTGCCATACCTCGGGTGCCGCAGGCGCTCCCAAGATGGGCGATGCGGGCAGCTGGAAAGCCCGTATTGCACAAGGGTACGACACGCTGGTGGCGCATGCCATTTCAGGCATCCGCGCCATGCCGGCCAAGGGCGGCAATCCCGACCTGGACGATGTCGAAGTCGCCCGCGCCGTGGCCTTCCTGGCCAATAAAGGCGGCGCCAGCTTCAAGGAACCGGCTGCACCCGCCGTACCTGCCGCTGCCGCACCTGCTGCCGCCGCCGAAGCTGCACCGGCCGCCGCGCCAGCCCCAGCAGCTGCCGCTGCGCCAGTGGCCGCCGCCGATGGCAAGAAGACTTTCGAAACCACTTGCATCGCCTGTCACGGCGCCGGCATCGCCGGTGCGCCCAAGTTTGGCGACAAGGCTGCCTGGGCCCCCCGCGTCAAGCAAGGCGCCGCTGTCCTGTACGAGCACGCACTCAAAGGCTTCCAGGGCAAGGCCGGGGTAATGCCAGCCAAAGGCGGCTCGAGCGCGTCGGATGAAGAAGTCAAAGCTGCCGTGGATTATATGGCCGCTGCTGCAAAATAAGTTGTTGATAAGGACTGCGGCATACGTGCCGCCGGTCCTTTGCGCGAACGCAAAGTCTCATTAGATCCGCCCCCCGCAGACCGCAAACAAGTGAACTTCGGCTAAGTTTGCCAGTCGAACAAACCACTTGATCACCATGCTATTGCCGGTATTCTGCCGACAACAGTACCCAACTCCTGCGATGCCACAGCGGCAACTTAACTGTTGTTTTGCGTGATTTGGCGCAAATACGACAAAATTATTTCCTTCCGGAATTGATTGATCAGGGTAAAGTATTTCTTACTGGATTCAACCAGATGGCCTTGCAAATCAATTTTGGGAATAAGATGACTAACTTTAAATTGAAGACACACACTCCAATGCTGGCAACTCTGATCAGCTGCGTGGTCTTGAGCGCCTGCGGCGGTGGCGGCGGTAGCAATACCGCGGCGGTCAGTGCGGCTGCACCTTCCAGCCTGCCAGTCAGCTCCCCAGTCACGATTCCTGAAAGCGCGGCCGCTCCCGTGGCCGCCGCAGCGGTCACCGGCAGTGATACCGAGATGGCCAGCGCAGCCCTGATCGCGCCGCCGTCCAAGACCACCGGTGCCACCACCATCGTCAGCGGTGAAAAAGTCACTGACATCGTAGTTCAAAATACCGGCGGCGACCAAACCCACGTACCGGTCACGTTCGGCCAAGTGTTTGTTCCGGGCCACATCGGCGCCGGCACCACCCTGGTCGGCCGCCTTGCCGATGGCACCAGCGTGCCGCTGCAGGTCGACGTCAAGGCACGCCATGCAGACGGCTCCTTGCGCCACGCCGTCCTGTCGACCGTGCTGCCACGCCTGGCCGCGGGCGCCAGCGCGACTATCGAACTGGTCAAGTCCAATACCGTTACCGCCAATACCGCTGCGACGCCGGACGCCATGCTCAACGCCGGTTTCACCAGCAATGTATCGATCGTCCTGGACGGCGTCACTTACACCGCCTCGGCCGACCAGCTGCTGCGTAGCGGCAAGTACACCACGTGGCTGGCCGGTCCGGTCACCACCGAATGGATGGTCAACGCGCCCCTCAAGACGAGCGCCGGCCTGCCCCACCCGCACCTGATGGCGCGTTTCGCCATGCGCTGGTACCCGAACGCAGTCAAGAAGGCCAGGGTCGAGCTGGTCGTGGAAAACGACACGACCTTCACCCCGGGCATCCGCAATTTCACCTATGACGTCAATTTCCAGGTCGATGGCAGAAGCGCTTACCAGCAGTCTGCCTTGACCCATCTCTGGCGCTCGCGCTGGCACCAGTTCGCCTGGTGGGACGCCACGCCGCCGGCAATTCACCTGAAACACAATATCCCGTACCTGCTGGCGTCCAAGGCAGTGCCCAATTACGACCAGAGCGTCCACGTCGACGAGCAACTACTGCAATCCTACGTCACCGATCTGCCGGTCAGCCGCGTCGGCCCCATGCAAATCGGCATGACCGTCGAATACATGCCGACTTCCGGCGGCCGTCCCGACATTGGCCCACTGCCGGGCTGGACCGCTGCCTACCTGCTGTCGATGGACATTCGCGCCAAAAACGCCATGATGGCGAACGCCGACGGATCGGGCAGCTGGCCGATTCACTTCCGCGACGAAAACACCGGCCAACCAGTGCGCCTGGACAATGCCGTCAATCGCCTGATCACCACCCACGGTAACCTGGCCGACCGTGGTCCGCTGCCCGTGCCGCGCTGCGCCAACGGCGACTGGAACCTGTGCAAGACCCCGATGACGCCGGACGGCGCGCATGAGCCTTCGCTGACCTACGTGCCCTATCTCGTCACTGGCGACCTGTTCTATCTGGAAGAGTCGCAGTTCTGGGCCGCCAACAATCCGCTGGGCACCGACCCGGGTGCGCACGGCTTTGAACTGGGCCTGCTGTCCTGGGACCAGCTGCGCGCCCAAGCGTGGGGCATGCGTACGCTGGGCCAGGTGGCGTACATCACGCCGGACGACCATCCGCTGAAAGCCTACTTCAACACACAGCTGAGCAACAATCTGGACCACTACTACAAGAATTTTGTGGTCAACAATCCCAACAACCTGGGGGCCTACGACGGCACCGGCGATATCATGTTCGAAAGCCAGCAGTCGAGCCCGTGGCAGGACGACTTCCTGACCTGGAGCCTCGGCTACCTGACCGAACTGGGCTTTACCAAGGCCAAGCCGGTTTTCGACTGGAAAGCCAAGTATCCGGTCGGCCGCATGACCGCCCCCGGATTCTGCTGGACCGAAGCGGCCTCATATTACCTGACCATCCGGACAGTCAACAACGGCCCGGTGGCCAGCAGCTTCGCCGAAATGTACAAGATGCACTTTGGCGACGGTACCCGCCTGGTCGACGACAACAGCAATATTCTCAAGCATCCACAGGGTCTGAGCTACTTCGATCAACCCTGCGGCAGCCAGGCGCAGGCCGACTGGCGTAGCGCATCCGGTCCATACGCTTGGAAAAAAGGCCAAATGGTCGGCTTCGCCGACTCGAACTCCGGATACCCGTCGAATATGCAGCCGGCACTTGCGGTCTCGGCCGCAAGCGGCATTCCAAATGCCACGGCAGCGTGGAATATTTTCGCAACCAGAAGCGTAAAGCCGAACTATAGTACCGGACCACAATGGGCGATCGTGCCGCGCTAAGCGCATCATCCATCCTTTGCAACCACAATCCCGGCGCAAGTCGCGATTGTGGTTTTTCCTATTTTATGAAGATTGTTTGAATGGTTCCTGTCCTACCCGGCGTGCTGTTCTGCATGCGTTATCCCGATGACGTCGGCTATGTGTGGAATACCATCGCGCACCTGCGCGATGCCACCAGCGAACAGTTGATCGGCAAGGCCAACTGTTTCCTGGCCTTTCCCCGGCTGACCGGCACGCCCAGCTATCGGCTGCGCCACGCCCGCCCCGTCGAACTCGACGTGTACGATCATTCCGCCGCCGGAATGGAACGCATTGGCGCCTTCGTCAAGGCAGAACGAATCAAGGTAATCGTCTTCATGAGCGCCCTGCCCGCCACGCTCGACCTGCGACGCATGCGCCGGCTGGGCGTGCGCACGCTCAACACGGAAAACAATGGTTTCGACCACGTGGCGCCCGACCGCCTGGCCGTGCAGCTGATGAAATTGCTGGTGCGCGGCGTGTTCAAGCGCCAGGTGCACGACCTGCACCTGGCCAACAGCCGCGCGCAATACGGCTTTTTGCGCTCCCACGCCAAGATTCCCGCTTCCCGCCTGGCATTGCTGGAAGACGCGGTCGACTGCGAGCGCTTCATGCCCGGCGACCGTGGCCAGGCGCTCGCGACCATCGGCTTGCCGGCGCAGCGGCGCTGGATCGTCTGCGTGTCGCAGGCGCGGCCCGAAAAGCGCCTGGAAGCGCTGGTGCGCGTGGCGCGCGACGTGATCGCCGCGCGCCCCGACGCCGACCTGGGCTTCGTGTACGTGGGCGATGGCGACAGCGTCGCGCCCAGCCGCGCGCTGGCGCACAGTCTGGGCATCGGCGAGCGCTTTCATTTTGCCGGGCGCCAGAATAATCTGGTGCCCTACTACCAGGCTGCCGATTTCATGGTCCATGCGGCTGAAATGGAAAGTTTTGGCTTGGCCATCGTCGAGGCCATGGCCTGCGCCTTGCCCGTGGTGGCCTGTGCCGCGGCCGGTCCGCGCGAAACCATCCTGCATGGCCGTACCGGCGCGCTGGTACCGGTGCACGATTTCGCCGCCTTCACGCAGGCCGTGCTGGAGTATATCGACCAGCCCGAACTGTGCTCGCAGCATGGCCGTCAGGCGCGCGAGCATGTGCTGGCACGCTACAGTATGCAACGCCAGGCCAACGACCTTGCCCACCACATAGGCAAGTTCATGTAGCATGAGCCCGCGAAGCGCAGTGGCCGCTAGAAGATCAACAAACAAAAAAACGTCAAAAACTGGGAGCTGGGCGATGTCATTGATTCACAACGTCATTCAACGCGTCAAACGCGACTATTTCCGCTGGCAGTATGCCAACGCGGCCAGCGGCATTCTGGGCACCGCCCCGGTCACCCCGGGCACCGTGCCCTTCATACTGCTGTCGATGGTGCAAAAGCGCGACGTGGTGTCGTACCTGGTGGCGCTCAAGTCCTTCACCCGCTTCCTCAACCCGCAGCGCATCGTGGTGGTGTGCGATCCCAGCATCGATGCCGGGGACCGCGCCGTGCTCAGCGCGCACATCCCGCACCTGGAACTGCGCCATGCCGACGAATTCACCCATCCTGACATCCCGCGCGGCGGCACCTGGGAACGCCTGTACGCGATCGCCCAGTACGCGGTCGACAGTTACGTGGTGCAGCTCGACGCCGACACCGTCACCACCCAGCCGATCGAGGAAGTACGCGCCGCCATCGAGGCGCGCGCCGGCTTCGTGCTGGTGGAAAAGACCACCACCCGCATCCTGACGGTGGAAGAAATCCGCGCCATCACCGTGCCGCGCCTGCGTCCCAACCCGCATATCCAGAGCTCGTCGGAAGCCATCATGGCCACGGTCGGCCTGCCCGAAGGCGTGCGCTATGTGCGCGGCTGCTCCGGCTTTACCGGCTTTCCGCCCAATCCGGACATGGCAGCGGCCATGCTCGATTATTCGGCACGCATGTTCAAGGCGCTGGGCGAGCACTGGAAACGCTGGGGCACCGAGCAGGTCACCTCGAACTACCTGGTGGCCAACTCGCGCAACGTGGTCACCCTGCCCTTCCCCAAATACGGCACGCCCAATACGGCCGACGCGCAGACCGCGTTCATCCACTTCATCGGCTCCATGCGCTTTATAAACAGCCAGTACCAGTCGACCTCCGCCGACGCCATCCGCCAGATGCGCGCCACCCACGCCTGATCGATTCCCCATGGCTAACCTGCGTCGCTCGCTGATCATTAATTTCTTTTCATCAACGGGCTCGACCCTGATGAAATTCGCCGTCAGCGTGATCCTGGCGCGCATCCTGTCGCCGGGCGAGATCGGGGTGTTTTCGATGACCGTGGTGTTCGTCAACATCGCGCACATCTTCCGAGATTTCGGCGTGGCCACCTACCTGCAGCGCGAACCGGATCTGACCACCGACAAGCTGCGCTCGGCCATGGGCGTGGCCTTCGCCACCTCGTGGGTGATCGCCCTTGTGCTGCTGGTCACCAGCAGCCAGATTGGCAGCTGGTTCGGCGAGCCGGGCATGATACCGGTGATGCGCGTGCTGGCGCTCGGCTTCATGCTGATTCCATTCGGCGCCGTCACCAGTTCCCTGCTGGCGCGCGAGTTCGCCGCCGAAAAGCAGGCCATCGTCAACATGGCCGGCACCATCAGCTATTGCGTCAGCTGCCTGGCCTTCGCCTGGCTCGACTTCGGCAGCATGGCCCTGGCATGGGCCAATGTCGTCAACATTCTGATTTGCACCCTGGTGTATATCCCCCTGCGGCCGCAAAACCTGCCATGGCTGCCGAGCTTCAAGCACTGGCGCAGCGTGGTCCACTTCGGCGTCGGCAGCCTCGTGTCCAATTGCGCTGAGGCGATCGAAAACGCCCTGCCCGACATTTTGCTCGGCAAACTCGGTAGCGCCCACATGGTCGGCCTGTTCAGCCGCGCCAATTCGACCGTGACGATTTTCAGCCATGTCGCCGGGTCCACCGTCAGCTATGGCGCGGTGGCCTATCTCGCCAAATCGCACCATCTGGGCGAACCGCTGCGGCCAACCATGCTGCGCGCCACTGCCCTGCTGACCGGCGTGGGCTGGCCGGCGCTGGCGCTGACGGCGGTCCTGGGGCGCGACATCGTGCTCGCCCTGTACGGCCCCAGTTGGCTGGAGAGCGTGGCGGCGATCCTGCCGCTGACCCTCGCCGCCTCGGTCGTGATGCTTTTCCACTACACGCCGATGGCGCTGACGGCGATCGGACGTCCCTACCTGGGGGCCGTCCCGGTACTGATCACGATTCTGTCGCGCATCGCCTTCGGCTACGCGCTGTTCGACCACACCTTGGCCATGTTCGGCTGGGCGATCTTCCTCGCAACGCTGTGCACTGCCCCGGCAACCTGCTTCCAGCAAAAGCGCTATTTCCAGCTCAGCGTGGGCGACAACCTGCGCGCCATGCTGCCCAGCGCCCTGGTCACGCTGCTCTGCGTTGCATGCGCCGCCCTGCTGACGCGCGTGATCCCGGCCGATTTACCGGCGCTGACGCGCCTGCTGATCATGGGGCCGCCGCTGGCGCTGGCCTGGTTCACGGGGCTACGCCTGACCGGTCATGAAATGCTGGGCGAAGTGCAGACCATCTGGGCCGGCGTGCGCGCGCGAGTGCGCCGCGCCGCCTGACGGGCTGGGCGGCGTAGCCGGCGCCAGCCCGACATAATGCTGGCCATGTCGCTCCTTCGGGCGCATTGGTCCATGTTGAAATAATAGAAATTAATGCGACGGGCAATTGGTGCGCGGCCCCTCGTCCTGACACTCCAGAAAGCATTCATGAAAATCTATCCAGTCATCCTGTCCGGCGGCGCCGGGACGCGCCTGTGGCCCTTGTCGCGCGCAGTGCTGCCCAAGCAGTTGCTACCGATAGTCACCGACAACACCATGTTGCAGGACACCGTCCTGCGGGTTGGGAGCTGGCCTGATCTGATGCCGCCGCTGGTGGTATGCGGCAACGAACACCGATTCCTGGTTGCCGAACAGTTGCGCGGGATCGGCGTCACCCCGCTTGGCATCCTGCTCGAACCTGCCGGCCGCAATACCGCGCCGGCCGTGGCCGCTGCCGCGCACTACCTGACAGCCATCGATCCCGACGCCGTCATGCTGGTGCTGCCGGCCGACCACGTGATTGAAAACAACGACGCCTTTGCCCAGGCCGTGAGGCAGGCGGCCACACTGGTCAAGGATGGCTTGCTGGCCACCTTCGGCATCGTGCCGCGGGCGCCGGAAACCGGCTATGGTTACATCCGCCGCGGCGCCTTGGCAAACGGTTCCGGACAAGGCTACCAGGTGGCACAGTTCGTGGAAAAACCGAACCGCGAGACCGCCCAGCGCTTCCTGGACGAAGGCGACTACTACTGGAATAGCGGCATGTTCCTGCTGAGCGCCACCGACTACCTGCGTGAACTCACCCAGTTCGCCGCGCCGATCACGCAAGCGGCCGAAGCGGCCGTGCGCCTGGGTTACCGCGACCTCGACTTCTGCCGCCTGGACGAAGCCGCGTTTGCCGGCTGCCCGTCCGACTCGATCGACTACGCCGTCATGGAACACACCCGCCATGCGGTGGTGGTTCCGGCTGACATCGGCTGGAGCGATGTCGGTTCCTGGTCGGCGCTGTGGCAGGTCAAGCGCGGCGACACCGACGGCAATGTGCAGCGCGGCGACGTGTACCTCGACGGCGTGCGCAACTCGCTGGTGCGCGCCGAAAGCCGCATTGTGGCGGTGGTGGGCGTGAGCGACCTGATCGTTGTTGAAACGCCCGATGCGGTGCTGGTGGCGCACAAGGACCAG
>CBFGOU010000156.1:0-9269 GCA_965650445.1 uncultured Oxalobacteraceae bacterium
GGTCGACCGCCAGTTGCGCGAAGTGGCGCTGGGGCGTGCGCAGGCCGAACAGGAAGCGGCCGCGCAGGAGCAGGCCAGGATCGAGGCTGAAGCGGCTGCCGCGGACAAGGCGCGCGAGCGCGCCGCCGCCGAACAGGCCGCCGCCAACGCGGCCGTGCTGCACATGGACGAACAACAGCGCGCCCGCGCGCTGGCCGAAGAACGCGCGGCGCTGGCGCAAGCCGCCGCCGCCGCCGCCGCCGAACAGAACGCCGCCGAGCAGGCTGCTGTCGAAGCGATCTCCGAACAGGTCGCCTTGCAGCGCCAGGCAGCGCAACTGGCGGCCGAGAAAGCCGCCCAGGCCGAGGCCCTGGCCCGGGCCGAACGCGAGCGTGCGCTGGCCGAGGAAATCGCGCTGGTCGGTTTGCAGGAAAAGCTGGAAGCCGAGCAGGCACTGGCCAAGGCCGCCAAGGCGCGTGCCGATGCGGAACTGGAGCAGGCCGAACTGCTGCGCCAGAAGGCGGATGCCGAGCGCCGTCTGGAACAGGCGCAACTGGCCGAAATCGAAGCGACACGGGTGATTGCCGAACAAACCGCCCGCGAATGCGCTGAGAAGAGTGCCGCAGCCGATAGCCTTGCCGCGCAGGCGCGCGCCGCCACCGAACTGGCGGACGCGCAGGCGGCCAAGGCGCAGGCCGGGCAGCAGAAGCTGGCGCTGGCGCGGGAATTGGCGGTGGCCGAACTGGCTTGCGCCGAGGCCGAGCGCGCGGCGCTGGCGCTGGTCGAGCAAAAGCTGGAGGCGCAGCGCAACAAGGCGGCCGCCGACCTGCGTGCCAATCAGGCCATCGCCTCGCGGCTGGCGTCCGAGCAGGCCGCCTGCATGGCGGCGCTGGCGCGGGCCGAGGCGGAGCAGGAACAGGCCGACCTGGCGCGTCAGGCGGAATTGGCGGAAGAAATGGCGGCCCAGTCAGCCATCGACAAGCGCCATGCGCAGCAGTTGCTGCTGGAAAGTGCGCAGGCGCATGCCGACATGCAGCGCAAAGTGGCGCAGACGACGCGCGAGATGGCCGAGGCCAAGCGTCAGCTGCTGGAACTGGAAACGCGCCGGCTGGAGGCTGATACCGCCACGCTGATGGCGACGCGCAAGGCTATCGAGGACGAAAAGCGCGAGGCGCAGGAGGGGGCCGTACAGTGCTCGTCGTCGGCCACCATGACGCATGAAGTGCTGGGACGTCTGGCGCAGCCGGTGAAGGCGTGAGATAGGCTCAACCGGCAGGCCCGTCGCACGGCAGCTTGTCGAGATCCTGCAGGGTCCAACTGTCGCGCCAGCGCACGATCGGCTTGTTCCCATCCCACTCGACCGGCAGCCACGCGTAGCGGCCGTCGATCGCATCCTTCGGACGCCAGATGTCGAACATCAGGATATGCCGCGTGCAGCCGTTGCGGTGCAGCGTCAGCGCGTACGTCGACTGGCCGCCGAACGTGGTCTTCTGCTCTTCCGGGGTGCCGCGCACGGGATTGCCGAGCGCAATCCACGGCCCGAAGATAGTCGATGCCATGTAGGACTTGGCGGCGTTCGGCGCCCAACCGGTCAGGCCGGAGGTCACCAGGTAGTATTTGCCGCCGTGCTTGAAGATGGCCGGCGCTTCGTCGTCGCCGCCCACCGTCATGCGCGCGTACCGGCCCGTCGTGCGCAGGTAGTCCTCACTCAGGCGTGAGACGTGCATCGTGCGGTTTTCCTCGGACGCGAAAATATCGTAGGCCGTGCCGTCGTCGTCCACGAACAGCGTCATGTCGCGCGCCATCTGCCCGCCCGCGTGGTCGCGCGCGAGGACCGAAGTGCCCCGGTCCTTGTCGGCGGCCGCCACGTTGACGGGCCAGGCGCCGGCGTCCGGGCGAAACGACCCCTGGTAGAGGTAGGGACCGGTCACCCTGTCTGCCACCGCCACGCCGGCGCGCGCCGCCTTGTAGCCGTGGCCCATCAGCTCGAGGTGGAACCACATCACGAACTTCCCGGACTTTTTGTTGAAAATCACCTTCGGCCGTTCGATGATCGCGTCCCTGACGATGTCGCTGGCCGGGTCGTCGTTGACGGCCAGTGCGATGCCCTCGTCGTGCCAGTCGGTCAGGTTGCGCGAGCTGTACACGTGCACGCCGACCTGGGCGCGGTTGCCGGCTTCGCCCCCGACCTTGTGTTCGCCGAACCAGTAATACACGCCGCCGTGTTCGAGCAGGCCACCGCCGTGCGCGTTGATATGCACGCCCTTGTCGTCGGGCCAGATAGCGCCGGGCCGGAACGCGCCGGCCGCCTGCGCATGGACGGCCATCGCCATGCACGCGGATGCCACCAGCATCGCTGTCCTGTGGTTCATCCTGCTTCTCCAGATGATGCGGTGCGCGAACGCACCGCCGGTGTTGAATGATCGCCGGCCGCCGCGCCATGTCGAGCAAGACAAGTCACGCTGGCGCGATGTGTGTCTCGACCTGAGCTGGTAAAAAGCGATATTTACTGCACTACCACCCGCTCGACAAAATACTCGGTCTCGCCAAAGCAGCTGGTCGGCACACCCTTGCGCTGTTCATAGCTGAGCAGCACGCGTTTGCCGGTCGCGGCCGCCAACTGCCTGGCCACCTCATCGCTGCGCACTGAAAACGCGAAACGCTCGGGAATCGCTCCCGGCATGCTCGACAGCAGGATTTCGCCCTCCCAGGTCTTGCAGATCCAGCCCTTTTTCGAGAATTTCTGCAGGTAGCCCGCGCGTTCCCCCTCCGAGTAGGACCAGTGCAGGGTGAACCATACATACAGGGCGAACAGCAGGGCGAGCGCGGTCAGGGCGGACAATAGCAGCAGCAGCGGGCGTTTGGTCATGGCGATCCGGTAAGTGGTTCAAACGCCAGTATTGTGCCATCGATTGGCCATGTTGCTAACATCATGCCGCATCCAGCACCCCCTGGGTCTTCTTGTACCGCAGCGACGACCAGACCGACACGGCAATGAAAGCCACGCCGGACAGCCCCGTCACCCATTCGGCAATCTCGTACTTGACGCTGACGAACATGATCAGCGCCAGGATGCCGATCGCGTAGTGCGCGCCGTGTTCCAGGTACACAAACTGTTGCAAGGTGCCGCGGTCGACCAGATACACCGTCATGGAACGCACGAACATGGCGCCGATGGCCAGCCCCAGCATGATGATGACGACGTCGTTGGTGATGGCAAACGCGCCGATCACGCCATCGAAACTGAACGACGCATCGAGCACTTCCAGATACATGAAGCCACCGATACTGCCGCGCGAGACCAGCTTGCCGATGGTGGGATCGGCTTCTTCCTCTTCAAGCAGCTTGCTGATCCAGTCCACTCCCACGTAAATGGCCACGCCGACCACGCCGGAAATGAGCACGCTGAGCTGGTGCGCCGCCGGTACCAGGGCCATGCAGCCGAACACCGCCAGCAGGGTGAGCAGAATGCCCAGCCCTTCGGTGCCGTATTTGCCAAGCTTTTCTTCGATCCAGCCGAGCCAGTGAAGCTGCTTTTCCTCGTCAAACAGGAAGTTGAGGAAGACCAGCATCAGGAAAGCGCCGCCGAAGGCCGACACTTCGGCATGCCTGGAAATGAGATGGCGCGAATATTCTTCCGGGGTGGTGATGGCCATGGTCCAGACATCGCCCATGCCGAGCCCGGTGGCGATGGCGACAATGGCCAGCGGGAAGACCAGGCGCATGCCGAATACGGCCACAAAAATTCCGACCGTCAGGAACAGTTTACGCCAGAACGCGTCCCAATCCTTCAAGACGCCGGCGTTGACGACGGCGTTGTCGAACGATAAGGACACTTCCAGCACTCCCAGCACGGCGCAGATCCACAGGGCCGACACCAGGCCGGACATGCCGCCGCGGCTGTGGCCCCACCAGGCCGCCACGCCCAGCAGGACGATGGTGACCAGGATCGATATTCTGAAGTGCTTCATTCCAACTCCCTGCATGTTTACGTGAATTGACAACAGTGTAACCGCTCGGCCTTGGGGGCAGGCGCTGCGGTGGGGGCAGGGGGCATCTGCGATAATTGCGCTCGCATCCACTTGACGAGACATCCATGGACATCAGTTACCTGCTCACTCCGATCATCACCTGGGCGGCGGTCGGCCCCATCAAATTCCTGATCAATAGCGCGCGCACGCGGCGCTGGGCGTGGGATCTGGTGGGCAATGGCGGCTTTCCCAGCAATCACAGCGCGGTGACGACCAGCATGGCCACCCTGATCGCCCTGCGCGAGGGCATGGACAGCGGCGCCTTCGGCGTGGCCGTGACCCTGGCCTTCATCGTCATGATCGATGCCAACCACTTGCGCCAGCACGTCGGCCACCATGCCGCGGCCATCAACCGCATGGCGGGCAAGGCGCCGGACCACACCTGGCTGCGCGAACGCATGGGCCATACGGTGGTCGAGATCCTGGGCGGAATCGGCACCGGGGTCGGCCTCGGTTTCCTGCTGTTCCATCTGTTCGCGGCGCTGTAAATGCAGCGCCAAAGCAACACCATGCAAGGGCTGAAAATGCAGTTCAATCCTTAAAAAACGCAGTTCAGGCATCGAAATCGACCGATTGACAAACTTGCAATTGACGACTGGGTAGCGCTATCGGATACTTTGGCGCTGGTAGTTTTACCCCACCTCTCAGATATTGCTCGTTCGACCTTTCCGGAGATTCAACCATGCTGCGCAAAACCATTCTTGTCCTGGCCATCGGGGCGGCACTCGCCGCCTGCAGCAAGGACGCCAAGGACCCCGCCAAGGCCGGCGCCAGCGCCGATGGCAAGGCGGCGCCGGCCCAGCTGCTGATCGCGCCGGAAGACTTGATCACGGTGCAGAGCAATGCGCTGGCGTCGGGCCCGGTGGTGACCGGTTCGGTGCAGCCGGAACGCAAGGCCGATCTGCGCGCCGAAGTGTCGGCGGTGGTGTTGCAAGTTTTGAAAGAAAACGGCGATATCGTCAAGCGCGGCGACGTGCTGGTCAAGCTCGATGAAACCGCTATCCGCGACCAGCTGACCTCGGCCGAGGAAGCCGCGCGCGCCTCCAGCCAGGCGCTGGACCAGTCGGAACGCCAGCTGGCCCGCATGAAAACCCTGCGCGCCTCGGGCATGACCTCGGTCCAGGCCATGGATGACGCCGAAGTGCGGCGCAACAATGCCGCCTCCGATCTGGCCGCCGCCAAGACCCGCGCGGCCCAGGCGCGCCAGCAGCTGGCCCGCACCGTGGTGCGCGCGCCGTTCGACGGCGTGGTCAGCGAACGCAAGGTCTCGGCCGGCGACACCGCGTCGATCGGCAAGGAATTGCTCAAAATTATAGATCCTGCCAGCATGCGCTTTGAAGGCCGGGTGTCGGCCGACCGCATCAGCTCGGTCAAAGTGGGCCAGCCGGTCAGTTTCCGCATCAATGGCTATGCCAATCAGGAATTCCGCGGCGTGGTCAAGCGCGTCGATCCGTCGGCCAACGAAGTGACCCGCCAGGTGGAAGTGCTGGTGTCGTTCGCGCCCAATTCGCCGCAGCCGCGCGTGTCCGGCCTGTACGGGGAAGGGCGGATCGAGGCGGAAAGCACCTCGGCGCTGATGCTGCCCGAAGGCGCGCTGGTCAAGGCCGGCGACAAGGCCTACACCTGGCGCGTGAAGGGCAATGCCCTGAACAAGGCCGATCTGGTGGTGGGCGTGCGCGATGCCCGCACCGGCGCGTATGAAGTGCGCAACGGCCTGGCCGCGGGCGACCTGATCCTGCGCAGCCCGAATTCGTCCTTGAAGGATGGCCAGAAAGTGCAGATGGCGCCGGCCAAGGTGGCCAGTGCCGCGACCTCGGCCGTGCAGGGGAAATAAGCCATGTTCCTGTCCGATTTCAGTATCAAGCGCCCCGTCGCGACCGTCGTCCTGATTCTGGCGATGATGTGCCTGGGCCTGCTGGCGCTCAAAAAATTGCGCGTCAATCAGAATCCCGATGTCGAGATTCCCTTCATTATCGTGAACATTCCCTATCCGGGCGCCTCGCCGGACACGGTGGAACGGGAGATCATCAACCGGATCGAGAAATCCTTCCAGAGCATTCCCGGCGTCACCCAGCTCAATTCCAACGCCAATGAAGGCAACGCCAACTTCTTCCTGGAATTCTCCTTCGACAAGAACCTGATCGAAGCCTCGGACGAGGTGCGCAACGCCATCGCGGCGGTGCGCTACAAGTTGCCGCTCGAGATGCGCGAGCCGATTTTGCAGCGCGCCGATCCGTCCAACGAACCGGTGATGAGCCTGGCGTTATCGTCGACCAGCCAGAGTCACGCGGAAATTTCGCGGCTCGCCGAGGATACGCTGGCCGACCGCTTCCGCGCCATCGACGGCGTGTCGATCGTCAACGTGGGCGGCGCGCTGCGGCGCGAGCTGTCGGTGCTGCTGCGCGCGGCCAAGTTGCGTGAATACAATGTCTCCGTAGGCGATGTGGTCAATGCGCTGCGCAGCCAGAACACCAACGCGCCGGTGGGCAAGGTGCGCGGCAATCTGGACGAGCAGAGCATCCGTCTGGTCGGCCGGATCGAGTCGCCGGCCGACTTCCAGCAGATCGTCGTCAAGCGCCGCGGCGAGGAAGTGGTGCGCCTGAACCAGGTGGCGGAAATCCAGGATGGCTTTGCCGACATCAACAGCCTGTCGATCCGCAGCGGTAAGCCCAACGTGGGTATCTCGATCAGCCGTTCCAAGGACGCCTCCACCGTCACCGTGGCCAAAAAAGTGCGCGAGACGGTCAAGGAGATCGAGAAGGAATTGCCGGGCGGTACCAAGCTGGAAATCGTCGACGATGGCGGCGAGCGCTCGCAAAATAGTTTGAACAACGTGATCGAATCGCTGGTGTTCGGCGCCGTGCTGACCATTTTCGTGGTGTACGCCTTCCTCAATTCGTGGCGCTCGACCATGATCACGGCGCTGTCGCTGCCGACCTCGGTGCTGGCTGCCTTCATTGCGGTGTGGCTGTGCGGCTTTACCCTGAACTTCATGACGCTGCTCGGGCTGTCGCTGGCGATCGGGGTGCTGATCGACGATGCCATCGTGGTGCGGGAAAACATCGTGCGCCACATGCAGAACGGCTCGGACCGCCGCACGGCGGCGCTGGAAGGCACGGCCGAGATCGGCATGGCGGTGGCCTCGACCACCTTCTCGATCATGGCGGTGTTCATTCCGGTGGCCTTCATGGCCGGCATTTCCGGCGAATGGTTCCGGCCCTTCGCGCTGACCGTGACCTGCTCGGTGCTGGTGTCGCTCGGTATTTCGTTTACCCTCGACCCGATGCTGTCGGCCTACTGGGGCGATCCGCCGGACCACCATTCGGCGCCGAAAAAAGGCTTGTCGCGGGTGCTGCAGCGCTTTAACGACTGGTTCGACCACCAGGCCGACCGCTACGGCCGCGTGATTGCCTGGGCGCTGCATCATCGCCGCTGGATGGCCTTGATCGCGGTGGCCAGCTTCGTCGGCGCGCTAGTCCTGCAGAGTAAGTTCGGCGGTTCCGATTTCCTGCCCAAGTCCGATAGCGGCATGCTGTTGATCACCGTGCGCACGCCCGCTTCGTCGAGTGTGGAATATGCGCGCCTGAAAATGGAAAAAGCGGCAGAAATTGCCCTCAGCATCAAGGAAGTGAAGGAAACCAATAGCCGCATCGACGCCAGCGGCGGCCGCATCCGGGTCGACATCGGCAAGAAGAACACCCGCCAGCGCAGCGCCAAGGAAATTGCCGTGGAGCTGCGTGAAAAAATGGCTCAGCTGGTGGGGGCGGAGTACGTGGTGCTCGACGACTTGAACAACGGTGCGCAAAAGCCGGTGCAGCTTGAATTTACCGGACCGGATTCGCGCAAGCTGATGGAAATCGCCAATGCCTACATGGAAAAGCTGCGCCAGGTTCCCGGCGCGGTCGATGTCGGCCTGTCCGAGCAGGACCCGAAAAATGAACTGAAGATCGAGCTCAACCGCGGCCTGGCCAACTCGATGGGCATTTCGGTCAACGACGCGGCGCAGTCGCTGCGGGTGGCGTTCGCCGGCGTGGAAGTGGGCGACTGGGTCGATCCGACCGGCGAATCGCGCGACGTGGCGGTGCGCCTGCATCCGGAAGACCGGGTCAGTGCCGAGAACATCGAACGCCTGCCGATTTCGGTGACAGGCACCAATCAGATGGTGCCGCTCGACCAGATCGCCGCCATTACCATGGGCAAGGGTCCGTCAGGGATCCAGCACAAGAACGGCAAGCGGGTGATCAGCGTGTCGGCCAATGCGCAAGGCCGCTCCAGCGGCCAGGTGACGCAGGACGCGGTGGCGCTGGCGAAAAGCTTCGATTACCCGCCGGGCTACGGCCTGGAACTGGGCGGCGCCAGCCAGGACCAGCAGGAAGTGTTCTCGGCCATGGGGATTGCGCTGGTGTCCGGTATTGGCCTGATGTACCTGATCCTGGTCATGCAGTTCGGCTCGTTCACGGCGCCGCTGGCGGTGATGATCTCGCTGCCGCTGTCGCTGATCGGCGTGGTGATCGCGCTGATCCTGACCGGCGGCACCCTCAACCTGATGAGCTTTATCGGCATCATCATGCTGATGGGTCTGGTGGCCAAGAACGCGATTCTGCTGCTCGACGCTGCTCGCAAGAAAGAGGAAGAGGGCTTCGGACGGGAAGATGCGCTGATGGATGCCGGCCGCATGCGTCTGCGGCCGATCCTGATGACCACGTTCGCGCTGATTGCCGGTATGTTCCCGGTGGCGCTGGGTCTGGGCGAGGGGGGCGAGTTCTACCGTCCGCTGGCGATCGCCATCATCGGCGGCACCATCACCTCGACGATTCTGACCTTGCTGGTGGTGCCGACTTTCTACGACAGTATCGAGATCGCGCGCGACCGCATGGTGGCCAAGTTCCAGCGCCGCGCCCAGCGCTTTACCGCGATTCCCGCCTTCGTGATGACGTTTGTGGAAGCCATCCTGGCACTGGCCATGGTGCGCTTCGTGTTCCGCAGCCTGAAGTGGATCGCGCAGTGGGCGATGAATCGTGGACAGGCGCCGCTGAAGCCTGCCGCTGCGTTGGACAAGCACTGAGCGCAGGCCATCATAAAAAAACCCGCCAGCTTCGGCGGGTTTTTTTTACGCTGGCGATGCCTTAGCGGGTGTTGGTGCCGCTGGTGCCGCTGGTGCCGCTGGTGCCGCTACCGGTGGTTCCGCTGGTACCGCTGGTACCGCTGGTGCCACTGCCGGTGGTGCCGCTGGTGCCGCTGGTACCGCTGGTGTTGGAC
>CBFGOU010000157.1:0-9262 GCA_965650445.1 uncultured Oxalobacteraceae bacterium
ACAACGCTGCGCTGGTCGGCCACCCAGGGCAGGGTGCGGGCGTAGGCGATGGTGGCGCGCACGTCCTCGGCCTGGCCGTAGCCGTTGGCGGTCATATTGCAGCCGTGGTCGGCGTAGCGGCCGCTCGACTCGGCGAAGCCCTGGCGCATCGGCACCATCACGGCATAGCCGCGCTTGACGAAGGCCGTGGCCATGTAGATGAAACGGTCGCGCGCCTGGTGGTGCGGTTCGCCCGCATCCTTGCCGTGATTGATGATCAGCAGAGGAAAGGGGCCAGGACCGTTCGGGCGAAATACCGTGGTCTGCAAATGCGCGCTTTGGTTGAGGCCAGCCGGCACCATGACGATCTGTTCATTCAAGCGGAAATCGACCGGAAGTTCTTGTTCGATTGCCAATGCCGGCAGCAGCGACAGGCAGACGACAGCAGTGGTGGCGATATGGCGGACGGCGCTGCGCGCGCGGGACAAAACGGTAACGATGATGAACTCCCGATGAGGAGATTGCCGACAGGGAATGGAATGATTTTAGGCATGCCTTTTTTCCTGGGCAATACACGAATGTTAATTCACGACGCTTTTCCGCAAATAAATTTGCGAGCGTTATTGTTCAGTTATCGAGAGGGGCGTGACTGGCCGTAACGTGGCGCGTGCCTTGGGCCGACGTCTTAAAATTTGAACCACGTTCGACGTCAATAAGGGGAGAGCGCCATGATCAACATAGCAATCGTGGTCGGCAGTACGCGGCCGGGGCGCAAGGCCCGCGACGTGGCCGAATGGGTACTCCAGATCGCCACGCTGCGTAGCGATGCCAGATTCGAACTGGTCGATATCGAAGATTTCAAGCTGCCCTTGCTGGACGAAGAGGTGCCGCCGTCAATGGGCCAGTACAGCCAGGACCACACCAAGGCGTGGGCCGCCAGGATCGCCGGTTTCGACGGCTTCGTGTTCGTCACCCCGGAGTACAACCACGGAACGTCAGCCGCGCTCAAGAACGCCATCGATTTCCTGTATGCAGAGTGGAACAACAAGGCTGCGGGGTTTGTCGGCTACGGCAGCGCCGGAGGCGCGCGTGCGGTTGAGCATTTGCGGCTGGTGATGGGGGAATTGATGGTGGCAGACGTGCGCGCGCAGGTGTTGCTGTCCCTGCACAGCGATTTCGAGCATTACAAGGTCTTCAAGCCGGCGCAGCACCATGAGCGGTCGGTGACGACGCTGCTCGACCAGGTGGTGGCGTGGAGCGGTGCGCTGCAGCGCATCCGCCAGCACAGCCACGACGGCGTCGCGGCGGTTGCCCCTTAGCGTTTCATGGCGCCGGTCTGCGACCGGTACGCCGGTGAGGGGCGCTTGCGTCAGTTACAATGCCGGACCTCCGTTACAACCTGTACCGATGGCAATCTCTGCCGCGTCATCAACGCCACCCGGCCAGCCCAGAAGCAAGTGCGCGCGCTGCGAGCGCCCGATCGTCACCTGCCTGTGCGGTTTCGTCGCGCCTGTCGCGAGCGCTGTCGACCTGCTGATTTTGCAGCACCCGCTTGAGGTCAACAACGCCAAGGGCAGCGCCCGGCTCCTGCACCTCTGCGTCACGCCTAGCCGGATCCTCGTCGGCGAAAGCTTCGACCAGCGCGCGTTGAACGGCACGCTGCATGAAGGTGGACGCCTTCCGGTGCTGCTTTATCCCGATACGCCAGACCACGCATCGCTGGGACTTCCCAAGCCCGCCATGCTGGACGCCAGTCTGCTGAGTGAACCGCACAAGTTACGCCTGGTTATCCTGGACGGCACCTGGCGAAAAAGCCGCAAGATGCTGTTTCTGAATCCAGCCCTTCAGGCATTGCCGCGTTACGCCTTGCGTGCAATGCCGCCGTCGCATTACCGCATCCGTAAAGCCCACGCTCCCGATCAGCTGTCCACGCTCGAAGCCAGCTGTTACGCATTGGCTCAGATCGAAGGAGGGCAGTCAACATTCCAGCCACTGCTCGCCGCCTTCGACGCATTTGTCAGCAGTCTTGAGCGCTTCATCGCGTCGCCGCGATCATGCCGCTAGAATTTGCGTGAACAAAGGAAAGTCGCCCGGCTCCGTGAACCGCGAATTATGCCAAATCAGCGTGAAATCGCCGTACCTCAGGGCGGCATTCTTGAGGCTCTTGATGGCATCCAATGCCTCCGCGGTATAGCCCAGATTGAGGGAATTAATCACCGCGCTTTCCAGCATGATGAGCGGACGCTGACGCAGTTTCAGTGGTTCCTGTTTTATCCAGCTCCACATGGGAAATGTCCGCGCGGTGCCGTAGCGAAACCCCGGATTGTAAGGAAACCCGCCTGACGTATCATAGGCAAATCCAGCGTTGTCCAAATGATCCGCAGTCTCGCGGACATCCCAGCGAAGATAGTGTTGGCGGTTCCCGCTCACGTCCGCCACGGCGCCGGCACTGCGGCAGGCATCGATCAGGGTTTTACGTTCGCGCGCGACCAGTGCGCCATCTTGAAACGTTTTAAAGCTGCCGTGCATCCCGATCTCGTGACCCCGATCGGAAATGGACTTCAACAGCGCTTGCATCCTGTTCTCCGCCAGCGAATACATGCAGTCATACCGCGTGGTCCCGGATGTGGGAATAAAATAGAACGCGCCTTTGCAACCATGTTCTTCGAGCCTGCTCATGTACCAGTCGAAGGTCCAGTGGGGATCGAACTGGTACTTGCCCTGGCGGCTGAAGTAGGCGTTCTTGATCCGGTTGACAGCGCCGGACAGGGAGCGTTTTCGAACCAGCGCGCCGCCGATACCTTGCGCCAGCAGCCACGGATTCCTGATCCATCTTTCGTATGGTTCATCGACGTCGCAGGTCACCCACATCTTTCCGGTGCTGAGCTTGCGAGTCAGGCGGGGCCACAAACTGACCAGTGCCGACCACAGGATCTCGATGTATTCGTCAACGATCGGACGGTGCAAAAATCCGCGCTGCACCGCGAGTGAGGCGGAGGCGGGAAACCGGCCATATTGATCGCGTTCCGTCTTGACCACTTCCTCATAGCGGGACAGCATGAAGAAAATCGAGCCGAAGACATCGAGGTACAGGTGGCCGTTTCCTTGCGCCGTGCGTACGAAGCCCCCGCGTCCCCACAAGACTGGAATCGCGCTGGAAAGCAGGTTGGCGTCGAGTGTGCTCCCGACGTCCGTCCAATCCGTGGCCGGTTCGACCATCAGCGAGCCGGGCTGCAGCCAGAGCGGTTTATTCAGGCGAAAGAAGTCGCATTCAACGGCCAATACCTTTCCTTGGAAGCGGATTTCAACCCTGTCGCCGGCGTGTTCGGAATAGACCGCATCGAGGCCCAGTACCTCGGCGAATATCCACTTCAGTATCCACTCAAGGGGCCTGCGACAGGCTGCCGGCGTGAGTATTTCGATGTTGGTATTGATATGGCCTCCCGGTTTACGCTTTCATTTTGCGGAGCACGCGCCGCAGCAAATAGGCGGGCCATCGATGGACGCAATCCCAGCGCAGCAGATTACATGTAAGGCAGTCCTTCGAGCCGCAAATGGTAAAGCGGGCGTCGCTGGCAAGGATTGCACGTTCAATCTCGTAGCATTGCGCCGCAGGCGCGCAGATTGAATAGGCTTTGCCAATTCGACCCGCGCTTAAAATGCCGCTGTTGACATAGGCAGAATAAAATTTCCAATAAGAGTTGGAGCAAAGGCCGGGATCGGATCGATGAAAGATGCGCACCCGGCCTTGCTCATCGACATAACGGCTGATGAACAGCCAGGGCGCGACCCTGCGCCGGTGAAGTCCCAGGTCGACCTCGGCGAGGTGGGTGGTGGTAAAGCCCGGACTGGCGCTGACGCAGCCAGCAAGTAACATTTTCCCTTTGAATGCCATTAATTTCCGGACCGGCTCGTAGGCTCCGGCGTCCGGTCCGTGGCCGTCGGTCAGTTCCTGTGCATGGTGTCCGATGGCCACAAAGGAACACTGGGGATGCAGGCTTCGATGCGAGTGCGGATGAGCAAGCATGGCATTCGGAAGCGCACCCGCATACGACGCCGACGCCCGCGTGTATGGGGGAATTTTCGACGCCTGCCAGGCCATGCCGCCGCTGGTGAATGCGAGGCTGACCACCGTGCCCTTTTCGCCGACCAGGTCGAGGAGCGCACCGAGGAAATCGCCGCCCTTGACCCGGCCAACCGCCCCCAGCCCGGCACGCACCAGGACGACATCGCCTGGAGCGATCCCCAGGTTCGTAAAATCGAGCTGTAGCGATTCTGGTGTGATGTTCATCGGATTAACTCGCGCACGGAAGGAGGGGCAGGCAAGCACCGCGACCCCGCCACGCCACGCGCGTGCATCTGGGTCGCTTGAAGATGAAGTTAGCAGGCGGACCTATGCGCCAATTGAAGTTAGCTCAACTTTGCGCGGGGTGCGGGGACGCGCGCCGGGTCAAAAAAACGCCACCGCGCCGGGGGAATTTGCGGTATAGTTGAGCTGTATGCCCATACAGTAGTCTGGCTTTTGCGGAGCTAATTGCTTACCCCTAATTTACGTACAGTACGGAGGCTGGCCGTGGATACTCCCGATAACGAATACGATGAACGCGTCATGCTGGTGCCGCGCGCTCTGTCTGCGCAGAAGGGGCGCGGAGCGGTGAGCAACCTGCAGGGGCGTTACGAGGTCAATGCGCGTGAAACCTTTGACGACGGCTGGGCGAACGATCCCGACGATGAGCCAGGTCCGTTCAAGACCCAGGTAACCGACGAGTACGCAAAGAGCATCCTTAGCCGCAATACGTCGCCCGATATTCCCTTCAACGTCTCGCTTAATCCGTATCGCGGTTGCGAGCATGGTTGCATTTACTGTTTTGCGCGGCCCACGCACAGTTATCTCGGATTGTCGCCGGGGCTGGACTTCGAAAGCCGTTTGTTTGCCAAGGTCAACGCCGCGGATTTGTTGCGGCGCGAACTTGCACGCCCCTCCTATGTTGCGCAGCCTATCGCCATCGGTGTCAACACGGACGCGTATCAACCATGCGAGCGTGAGCGGCGCCTGACGCGCAGCGTGCTGGAAGTGCTGCACGATTGCGAGCATCCCGCCGCGCTGATCTCCAAGTCCTCGCTGATCGAGCGCGATATCGACCTGCTGGCACCCATGGCGGCGCGCAAGCAGGCTATTGCCGCAGTGACCGTCACCACCTTGGACCCGGCCATATCGCGCACGCTCGAACCGCGTGCGGCGGCCCCCGCGCGCCGTTTGCGCACGATCCGTACGCTCACCGATGCGGGCATTCCGGTGCGGGTCAGCGTTGCTCCCATCATTCCATTCGTCACCGAGCCGGACCTGGAAAAAGTGCTCGAAGCGGCGCGGGATGCCGGTGCCGTCAGCGCCCATTACGTCGTGCTGCGCTTGCCATGGGAAGTCAATCCCTTGTTTAAGCAGTGGCTCGAAGCGCACTTCCCGGACCGGGCTCAGCGCGTGATGAACAGGGTGCGCGAGATGCGCGGCGGCAAAGAGTACGACAGCGATTTTGCCAAGCGCATGCACGGCGAAGGCGTGTGGGCCGATCTGATCCGTCAACGCTTCGTCAAGGCGGTCGACCGGCTGGGGATGAATCTCACCAGCGGTCGCTTTGCGGAGCTGGATACGTCGCGGTTCAAGCGTCCCGTGGTGGTGCCGCCTGTCCCTGCCAAACAGTGCGGCAACGCGACCGGCCAGCTAGATCTGTTCTCGTAGTATCAAAGCGCGTTGAGGTGTTCTTCGATGGCGAATACGTGCGGGTCGTCTTTGCCCAAGCTTCTCAGTGCGCGCGCAAGATCGAGCAGATAGTCGCGGTTGTGTCCGCTCGGTCCGCTGGAGTTGGCGATTTGCCGGGCGATGTCCAGTTCGCTGGCTGCGCCGAGAAACGCGGCGTTGTCTTCAGTGGCAATGTAGACCAGGCCTTCCACGGTTGGCGCGTCGTCGAAGTGAATGTCGATCGCCAGGCGAAGATAGCCGTTTTTTTCGCGATGGTCGAGATGGGCGAACACTTCCGGCGTGATCAAATAGGCCATGCCGGCGCACACAGCATTTGGTTCAGGTACAAGCGTGGCAACCCTGCCCGGGGCGCTATGGGTGCCGCGATGGTCGTGGGAGCCTTGCCAAAAACGGCGCGTCCAGTGGCGAATTGTCGCGGGACGGCGTTCCAGGTAAGGAAAGTCGGCTTTGAAAATGAGTGATCCGTATCCGAACAGCCAGACCGTGTGATGGCCGTCGAACCTGTCCATGCGCTGGTTGATCGCAATGGTGTTGTGTGACATGTGGAAGTATCGAATGGACGTTGGTCCCGAATGGACGTTGGTCCCATTATATCGATGGCGTTACGGTCGCGCACGCCTATGATGCGCGCAGCGCCCGCGCGCGCGGGGAGCCGAGGCGGGGAGCAGGAAACAGGAAATGCCGACAGCAAGCGGCATTTCCTCAGGCGGTCAATGTGCCTGCGAACGGTCCGGTTCCGAAGGCGAGGAAATTTCCTCCAGCGCGTGGTCGATTCCAGCCGAATGTTTCGTGGCCATATCGCCAAGGGAAACAATGCCAACCAGGGAGTGCGACGCCTGGTCCACCACGGGTACGCGGCGAATCTGCACATCGCCCATCTGACCGAGCACCTCATCGACGCTCTGGTTGGAATAGCAGGTGCGCACGTCCGTGCTCATCACGTCGCCCACACGGGTGCTCTCAGGCGCTTGTCCGGCGGCGGTCGAGCGCACGGTGATGTCACGGTCGGTGATCATCCCCACCAGCTTGTTGCCATCGACCACCGGGATCGAGCCGACATTGAACTCGTCCATCAACTGCGCTGCACGGCGCACGCTTTCCTCTGGCGAAATGCGTTGTACGTCGCGGGTCATGACGTCTTGAATCGTTTGCATGATAGTGCCTCCATGTGATTGTGCGAGATGGACATCGGGCGCTACCGCATACCGCCGCAGTGAAACGGCAAGCCGTGCGCTGCCCGAGCGGGTATCCCATCATGCACAATTTCCACGTTTCGAGACGCGTGCTTGAAATGGCCTGGGTGTCGAGCCGATCATGGCGGCTGCGTTACAATCCTGCTTTCCCATCCTCGCCGCATTGATGTCCACGTCTTCCGTTCCAGCAGTGATCCTCGACGCGTTGCAACGCGCCCACCCATCGTGGCATGCCCCTTTGTACGCCGGCCTGGAAGCCATGGCCCAGGCCGATCCCGCCTACCTGCCGGCACTGGCCGCGGACCATTACCTGCCGACCGGCCAGCGTCTGTTTGCCGCCTTTACCCAACCCTTGCAGGCTGTAAAGTTCGTGCTGGTGGGCGAGGGGCCGTATCCGCGCGCCGAGAGTGCCACCGGGGTGTGTTTCATGGATGGCGCGGTTGGCGATCTGTGGTGTAGCGCCGGCCTGGCCAAACCGGTCAACAAGGCCACCTCCCTGCGTAACTTCATGAAGATGCTGCTGGTGGCCGATGGGCTGCTCGATCCCGCCGACACCGGCGCAAGTGCGCTGGCTTGCCTGGCATCGCGCGTCCAGCATGAAGGTCTGGTGGCGTCCCTGCCGGAGCTGCAGGACAACCTGCTTCAGCAGGGCTTTCTCTTGCTCAATGCCTCACTGGTGTTCCGCCCCCATGTCGCGCCGGCCATCGATGCACGCGCCTGGCTGCCATTCCTGCGTACCGTTCTGGGCGCGATGTCCGACCTGCCTGCCGCGCCAACCCTGATCCTCTGGGGGAAAATCGCCGAGCAACTGCAGCGCTTGCCGGAAACCTCCCGCTTCAAGCAGTTGCTTTCTGAGCATCCCTACAATCTCAGCTTCATCCAGCATGCCGCCATGCAGCAGCTGTTCGGGCCGATGCGGCTCTTGCGGATAAAGAAGGGGAAGGGGCCAAACTGAGGGGCTCCGAGACAAAGCCCGGTGAATTTGATATACTTGACTAAATCGTTCAACTAATCCGCTGTTTCGTGCTAGCGGACAAGGGAATTTTTGAACGAAAGCAAGATTTTACCACTGTGACCGGGGTTGCGATGCGTCTGACCACAAAAGGCCGTTTTGCTGTAACTGCGATGATCGATCTTGCCCTGCGCCAGGGCAAGGGACCTGTCACGCTGTCGGGCATCAGCCAGCGTCAAGCGATTTCCCTGTCGTACCTGGAGCAATTGTTCGGCAAGCTGCGCCGCCACGAGATCGTCGAATCGATCCGCGGGCCCGGCGGTGGTTACAGTCTGGCGCGCCGCGCCGACAAGGTCACCGTGGCCGACATCATCATCGCGGTCGACGAGCCGCTCGATGCCACCCAGTGCGGCGGCAAGGAAAATTGCCATGGCGCCGATGCCGCCACCGGCGTGCGCTGCATGACCCACGAGCTGTGGGCCACGCTGAACGCGAAAATGGTCGATTATCTCGACTCGGTATCGCTGCAGGATCTGGTCGACCAGCAGAAACAGAAGAATGAGAGCAATGCCGACCAGGCCGTCGTGGTCATGCACCGCAACCACGCGACCGTTGGGCAAAATTGAATGTTGAAGAACACTGGAGTAATGATGAACGCGCCATTGGATAAAAACCTCGAGCAGAAGTTCGCGACTGCGCCGCATTTCCCGATCTACATGGATTACTCGGCCACCACGCCGATCGATCCGCGTGTGGCCGACAAGATGATTCCCTACCTGCGCGAGCAGTTCGGCAATCCTGCTTCGCGCAGCCACATGTACGGCTGGACGGCCGAGGCGGCCGTCGAAGAAGCGCGCGGCCACGTGGCTGCCCTGGTCGGCGCCGATCCGCGCGAAATCATCTGGACTTCCGGCGCGACCGAATCGAACAACCTGGCCTTGAAGGGCGCCGCCCAGTTCTACAAGACCAAGGGCAAGCACATCATCACCGTCAAGACCGAACACAAGGCCGTGCTCGACACCGTGCGCGAACTCGAACGCGTGGGCTTCGACGCCACCTACCTGGAACCGCAGGACAATGGCCTGATTACCGTTGCCCAGCTGGAAGCGGCGATCCGCCCGGACACCATCCTGGTCTCGGTCATGCTGGTCAACAACGAGATCGGCGTGATCCAGCCGATCGACGAAATTGGCGAACTGTGCCGCTCGAAGGGCATCATTTTCCATTGCGACGCGGCCCAGGCCACCGGCAAGGTCGCCATCGACCTGTCCAAGAGCAAGGTCGACCTGATGACCTTCACCGCCCACAAGACCTACGGTCCCAAAGGCATCGGCGCGCTGTACGTGCGCCGCAAGCCGCGCGTGCGCCTGGAAGCGCAGA
>CBFGOU010000158.1:0-9114 GCA_965650445.1 uncultured Oxalobacteraceae bacterium
GGTGGTCCAGTACAAAACCATGAAGGGCGTGGCGGGCGCCAAGCGGCTGGCCACGCTGCTGCTGCATTTTTTTAATCACCAGACCCATCACCGCGGCCAGGCCAGCACGCTGCTGTCCCAGGCCGGCGTGGACCTGGGCATCACCGACCTGCTGGTACTGATTCCCAACGACGAGCTTTAAGGGGACCGCTGCGGTTTTTCGAGGTCCCCTTAACGCCAGTCGTATTCCATCTGGCGCGCGGTTGCCTCGGCCCAGCGCGCGCCCAGCGCCCGCTCGACCAGGTGCAGGCTCATGCCGATGCCGGCCGAGATGCCAGCCGACGTAACGATGCGGCCATTGTCCACATACGGCACATCGCTGCGCACATCGAGATCCGGCAGCATCTGCTTGAGCAGCGGGATATCCTCCCAATGCGTGGTGGCGGCCAGGCCGTCGAGCATCCCCAGCTTGCCGAGCATGAAGGCGCCCGTGCACACCGACGCGACCACCGTTGCACCGCGCGCCGCCGCGCCGATCCAGCCCAGGGTAGGCGCATCGTCCAGCACCCCGGTTACGACGCCGCCCGGCACGATCAATACGTCGATGGCGCCGGCATTGGCGAAATCGCGGTGCGGGAGCACGCCCATGCCGTGACGCGCGGTGACGGGACCAGGGCCTGCGCCGATCAACGATACGCGGAACGGCGCTTGCCCCAGCTCCTTGGCAGCGATGCGTGCGGCGACCGAAAACACTTCGAACGGCCCGGCGAAGTCGAGTACTTCGACATCGGGAAACACCAGAATGCCAACGTGGAGTTGGCCCGCGCTGGCGTGGCGCGTGGCGAGAAGGTCTGACATACAGGGCTCCAGAGAAGGTTACGTCACAGGATGCGTCATAAGCGCCCCGGGCGCCAGCGGCGGAAAGGACAGCTTTCCCGCCTTTCCGCCAAACCGCTTTCTACTGCATCAGCTCGCGGATCACGTGCACGGGCGCGCTGCCGTAGCTCAGGAATTGCTCATTGAAATCCTTGAGCACGAAGCGCGGGCCGAGGGCCTGCTTGCGTTGCTCGCGCAGCTCCATGATGTCGCTGTAGCCGCTGAAGTAGCTGGTCAGCTGCACCGAGCTGACCTGCACGCGGCGCCATTTTTCCTGCGCTTCCGTGCGGGTCTGGAAGGCATGGCGGGTCAGCATGTCCATCGCCTCGGCTTCGCTCATGCCCAGCACGTGCACGGAGTAGTCAAGGATGGTGTTGGTGACGCTGCGCAGGTTCCACTTCGAGTACATCAGCCACATTTCGGGCGCGTTGTCGCCGTAGCCGGACTCAAGCATCATGCGCTCGCCGTACAAAGCCCAGCCTTCGATCATGGCGCCATTGCCGAACAGGGACTTGATCAGCGACGGCGACTTGTTGGCATACACCTGCTGTACATAGTGACCCGGAATGGCTTCGTGAATGTTCAGGATCTGCAGCGTCCAGTTGTTGTACTCGCGCAGGCTGCTCTCGGCCTGTTCGTCCGACAGGCCATCGAGCGGCGTCACGTTGTAGTAGGTGCGCTCCTTCGGGCGATACGGGCCGGGCGCGTCGACGCTGGCGCCGGCCACGCCGCGCTGGTACAGCGGCGTCTCGCGCACCACCAGCGCCTTGTTGGGATCGAGCGTGAGCAGGTCGTGCTGCACCACCCAGTCCTGCAGCACCGGAATCTGGCGCTTGATCTCGGCCACGAACTGCTCGCGCGGCACGTGGTTGGCCGAGAGCCGGTCGATGACCATGGCGATTTTTGCGATCCGGTCGACCGGCTTGACGGCCGTGCCCATGTGCTTGGGCCAGAGCTCGTCCGCCAGGGCATCCATGCGGGCCAGCAGTTCTTCGCGCGCGACCAAGGCCTTTTGATACATCTGCTCGGCGCTCACGCCGGCCTGGATGTCGTAACCGAACTTTTGCTCGTACAGCGCCTTACCCAGGCGGAACGAGCGCGCAGTGCCTGCGGCCTGCTGCTGTTTATCGAGGTCGGTGAGGAAGTCGATATAGCCGATCAGCGCATTGCCCGCAGCCGCGATACGGCCGGCAAACAGGTTTTTTTCGCCCTGGTTGAGAATGGAGTCCTGTGCCGCCTTGCCAAGATCGGCCAGCACCACCATCACGCCCGGGGCCTGCTGCAGCGCCAGTTCGATGTGTTCGTGGGTCGGGTTGACGATACTGGCCTGCGCGGCCTGGTAGTAGGCCGGTACATTGGCCAGGCGTTTGAGCACGGTGCGCAGGCGCTGCGCCTTGGAGGCGTATTCGGAGCCGAGAATCAGGTCGAGCGGCTTGGCGATGTTGTAGACCGCCGGGTTCCATTCGAATTCGCGCAAGGTGGTCAGGCGCCAGCGGTCGCCCTGCAGTTTGTTCTGCAGCAGGGCCAGGTCGGTGCGCTGGCGCGTCGACAGCTGCTGCCCATCGAGTCGGCCGAATTTTTGCAGCCACTCGTCGATAAAGGCCAGCTGCTGGGTGCGCGTGGCCGCGCTCGGGATGGTCATGCTGGCGGCGCCGTCGTATTTACCGGCCTCGATTGCATCCTCGGGATACAGGCGCCACAACGCGGTGAGGAACTGCATGCTCATGATGTTGAACTGACGGTCCTGCCTGCGCTCGGCGATGGCCGGTTCGGAGTGCGCCGCCGCGGTGGGACGGGCGGCAGCCGCCGGCGCGGCCGCGCCTTTCTTTCTGCCTTTTTTGGCGGGCGCCTTGCCCTTGGACGCCTTGACGGCATGGGTCTTGGCCGCGCCGGCGTGCTTCTTCGGCTTGGCGGCGCTCGCCGGTGCCAGCGCGAAGGCGCTCAGCACCAGCGCCAGCGCGATCTTTGATTTCATCATTGCTTTTGCCTCTTCACGATACCTTGTCAGGGGCGGTACGCGCGGTACGGCCCGAGGGGCGCCAGATTAGCACCATCTCATCCATTGCGCATCTTTGTCACAAATCGATGCAGATGAGCTCAGCTTAAATGCTAATCGATTATACCGGCGCGTATCATGTCCTGATGGCGCGCCGAGAGCACGGCGGCGGCATGCTTGCCGTTGGCAATATTGGTCAGCACGATTTCGCTCGACTTGGTGAAGCGGTGGCCAATGCGCACCGTGTAGGAGCCGGTGACCCAGCTCCAGAAGCTTTGGAAGAAGGTGGCTTCGTCCATGTCGCGCCATTTGACGCCGGTGACGCCTTTTTTCCAGGGCAGCACGCCGGAATAGGCCCACACGCCGATGTCGTCGTAGTACAGCTGAACGCTGCGCACCAGCAGGAAGCGGTAGCCGACGATCAGCGCGGAGAACACCAGCACCACTGCGGCGGCAAGCTCGTTGACCATGAAGGCCAGCGGCAGGGCGCCGAAGAACAGCACCAGCGCCAGCACCACGATGCCGGCATAGGCCACCCAGGATTTGACGCCGACGACCTCGGCATGCGGGGAAATGGTCACTGCATTGTCTTGTTCCATGTGCACTCCTCGAAATTAGCGAAGTCCATCCTCCAGCATGCGCAGCATATCGGATGGCGACATGCGCGCCGACATGTCGCTGCCTTCGAGCAGGCCGTCGGCCAGATCGCGCTTGTGCTTGTGCAGCTCCACGATGCCTTCCTCGATGGTGTGGCGGGCAACCAGGCGGTAGATCGTCACCGGGCGCTGCTGCCCCATGCGGTGCGCGCGGTCCGACGCCTGGTCTTCCACCGCCGGGTTCCACCACGGGTCCATGTGGATCACATAATCGGCCGCGGTGAGGTTGATGCCCACGCCGCCGGCCTTCAGGCTGATCAGGAATACGTCGCCCTGGCCGGCCTGGAAGGCGTCGACACGCTTTTTCCGCTCCTGCATCGGGGTCGATCCGTCCAGGTACTGGTAGCCGATGCCGCGCGCATCCAGGTGCTGGCGGATCAGGGTCAGGTGGTCGACGAACTGGCTGAACACCAGCACCTTGTGGCGGTTTTCCAGCAGGCCTTCAAGCAGCTCGGAGAACACCGTCAGCTTGCTGCTCCGGAGCTTGAGTTCGGGAGCGACCAGCGCCGGATTGCAGCAGGCGCGGCGCAGCTTCATCATCTCGGCCAGGATCTGGATCGACTTCTGGCTTTCGGGCGCTTCCAGCGCGGCCAGGTTCTGCAGCGCGTCGCGCCGCAGCGTTTCGTACAGCGCCGTCTCTTCCTCGGTCAGCTCGACCGGCAGTACGATCTCGGTGCGCGGCGGCAGTTCGGACAGCACCTGGGCCTTGGTGCGGCGCAGGATGAAGGGCTGGATCAGGCGCTTCAGGCGCGAGCGCGCGCCGGCCTCGGCGCGCTTGTCCTGGGCCTTTTCGATCGGCCCGGAAAAGCGCAGCCTGAACTGGTCGCTGGTGCCGAGCAGGCCGGGATTGATGAACCTGAACAGGTTCCACAGCTCGCCCAGGTGATTTTCCAGCGGCGTGCCGGTGGCGGCCATGCGGAAGTCGCCCTGCAGCGCCATCACGGCCTGCGAGCGCTTGGTGGCGGTGTTCTTGATGGCCTGGGCCTCGTCGAGCACGATGGTGGTCCAGCGGCGCTTGGCGAACTGCGCCGCTTCCAGCTGCAGCAGACCGTAGCTGACGATCACCAGGTCGAAGGGCTCGGCCTCGTCGATCGCGGCGGCGCGGTCGCCACTGCCGAACAGCTTGACGTTCAGGGTCGGCGCAAAGCGCGCCGCTTCGCTCATCCAGTTGGTGCACACCGAGGTCGGCGCCACCACCAGCGTCGGTCCCTGCGGCGCGCGCAGCAGGATCAGGGCCAGCGCCTGCAGGGTTTTACCGAGGCCCATGTCGTCGGCCAGGCAGGCGCCCACGCCCCAGTGGGCCAGCCGCGCCAGCCATTCGAAGCCTTCGCGCTGGTAGTCGCGCAGCTCGGCCTGCAGGGTGCTGGGCAGCTCGGGCACGAAGGCGGTGGTGTCGGCCATTCGCGCCAGGTGCTCGCGCCAGGCCTTGTCGGCCTCGACCCCGCCCGCGTCGCCGGCCAGCTCTTCCAGCGCGAAGCTGGCCAGCGGATGCACGCGTACGCCGTCGCCATGTTCGCTGCCGAACGAGGACAATTCCATCAGGCGGCGGTGCAATTCGTTCGTCAGTGCCATGAACTGGTTGTCGCCCAGCGCCACGAAGCGTCCGCGGCTGCCCTTGAGCATGCCGAGCAGTTCGCGCAAGTCCATCACCTTGTTCTCGTCGATCTGCACTTCGCCGCTGACGGCGAACCAGTCCTTGTCGCGCTTGATCTTCAGGCGCATCGATTTCGATTCGGCCTTCCTGGTGACGCGGAAGGCTTCCCCTTCGGGCCACGCCAGCACCACTTTGGCCGGGTCCTGTTCCTGCAGCTGGGCCAGCAGTTCCAGGCAGTCGAGCGGCTGCCCGAGCAGCCACTCGCCGTGGTCGGACTCGCCCTGTTCGAGCGCGTGGCAGGCGCCGACCAGCTGGCGCTCGGCTTCGCGTTCGGCGTTCAGGTCGCGCCGCGCTTCGGTGCGCACGCCGTTCACGTCGGCGATCAGGCTTTCCGCGCCCGACCCGGGCGCGTAATACGCTCCCGCATCCGGCAGCGGCCGCACCAGGATCTGCATGCGCAGGCCTTGCTGGTAGGAGGTCAGATGCACATGCAGGCGCCGGTCGGCCTCGACCTTTTCGGTGTCGGCCGCGCTGCCGCCAATGTCGGACTGCACGGTAACGATCGACGAGATCGCGCTGATCGCCTTGAGTACGCGGGTTTCCGCTTCCAGCGGCACCACCAGCCCACTGCCGACGATGGCGCCGATGCGGCGGTGCTCTTCGGTGATGCGCACCACGCGCAGGCGGTTGGCCGATTCGCGCGAGACGCACACGTCATCGCTGCCGCTTTCCACCGGTGGATTCATGCTGATGATGACTTTCCCGCCCTTGGCCTTGACCAGCAGTTCGGGTTCGCCCGGCAGCAGTTCGACGCGGGTGCCGGGATCGTCCATCCAGAACAGCAGCGGATGGCCGACCAGTGCGGCGACGGCCAGGTCGGGATCGAGCTCGAAGCGGGTGCCGCCGCCGCTGTAGTAGCGGTAGGGCTTGGCCAGGGCCACGACATTCAGGTCCTGCGCCGTGAGGAAATCCATTTCGCCGCCATCCTCGGACAGGCGCTTGAGCGCCACCATGCGGCCACGGCTCCAGCCACCCTGCGCATCGCGCTTCTGTTCGCGCGCTTCCACCTCCTGGATGCCGTAGTTCGCATCGTATTTAAGCATCCACACCAGGCGCGATTCGCGCACCACTTCCACGTTCGCGGCCGGCTGCAGATTGATCAGGGCATTGAGCTGGCGCTCCCACGGCTCTTCGCGCTCGAACCATTGCGTCATGTCGGCGAAGCGGTGCTTCTGGCGCAGCGAAATGCCGCGCTGCTCGTGCGACACGGCGCCCAGGCGCCCGAGCAGCGACGCCAGCTGCGCCGACAGCAGGTCAAAGCCGGCACTCTCCGACGCGTCGAGCATCTCTTCCAGCACGGCGCGCTTGTCGTGCAACTGCGGCAGCGCCAGCCAGTAGTGCAGCAGGGCGCGGAACAGTACCGGCTGCAGCGCGCTTTCCCAATTGCGCGAGGGGAGCACGTCGACGTCGACGGTGCCGCCGCGGATCTGGCGCAGCATGCTCAGTTGCTGGTACACGGCGGTGTCGTGGCTTTGCACCGCGCGGCTTGTAATGTCGAGATAGGCGTCGAGCGCCTTGTGGTGCTTCGGGTCGCCGCTCCTCAGCATGGCCAGTGCGTACAGGTGCCCGCCCAGGCCGGGGAAGCACATCTTGCGTTTGCCGGTTTCGCGCCGCAGGGTCTTGAGCGCCTGCTCGAAGCCGTCGATGGCGGGCAGATGATCGTCGCGCAGCACCTGCACCACGCTGGTGTAGAACTGCGCCAGCGAGCCATCGAGCTCGGGCAGCATGCGCAGCGCGTCGTCGAGCCGGCCGCACAGGATCAGGTGTTCGGTCATCACCGCGCGCAGCGCCATCGATGCCGCGCCTCTTGCGAGGTGGCGCTCGGCATGGGTGCGCACCGTGGGCGCGTGCGCCGGTTCGCGCTGGCTGTGCTCGACCAGCACGGTCAGCACTTCGTCGCGCAGCTCAGGGTGAATGCGCGCGAACAGGTCGGGTTCGAACGGCCGTCCGGCGATTTCCACCAGCGGATGCAGGTAGGCCGCCTCGTGGCAGCTCAGGCAGGCCGACAGCAGCGGCCCCACCACCTGGGGCGGATTGCCGCCCGCCAGCGCCATGCGCAGCAAGGCCACGCCCTGGCGATAGCTGCGCAGCACCACCGCGCCTTCCCAGTTGACCCGCACCGGCATCAGCTCGTAATAGGCCTGCGAAAGGGCGTTGAAAACGCCGCCATGCATCGCTTCGCGCAGGGCCGGCCAGCTCACGTCGGGATGGGCGCTGTAGCCGCGGCCGGCATGTTCGTTGACCATGCCGCGCACGCGCAGGTGGGTCAGGTCGGCCGCCAGCTGTTCGTCGTCGTCGCGGATTCTGGCGCCCTTGAGCAGCTCGTGCAGACGCTTGCGCCCGGTGGGTTCGCCAAGGATCGCGAGCGAGGCGACGATCAGTTTCTGGTACTGCCCGACCGCGTCGAACTGTGCGCGCAAGCCTTCCAGCGACATTATCGGTTCACCAGGTTGTCGATGGCGACCGGCGCATCGGCGGCGTCGCCGCACAGGCCGAACACGCGCAGATAGAAATACAGTTCCGCCTCCAGGGTGCGCACGATGCTGTCGGCCTTGCGGAAGCCATGGCCTTCGCCTTCGAGCGTCATGTAGGCCACCGGCACGCCGTTGGCGCGCAGCGCCTCGACCATCACTTCGGACTGCTGCGGCGGCACCACCTTGTCGTCCAGACCCTGGAAGAAAATCATCGGGCGGCGCAGCTGTTCGGTGTGATTGCTGGGCGAACGCAGCAGGTACAGCGCCTGCGCTTCGGCTTTGGGCGCGATCAGGTATTCGTTGTAGTGCGACTCGAACTTGTGCGAGTCGGCGTCCAGGCCGGCCAGGTCGGCCACGCCGTAGTAGCTGGCGCCGGCCTTGAACACGTCGTGGAAGGTCAGCGCGCACAGGGTCGTGAGGCCGCCGGCGCTGCTGCCGCGGATGATCAGGCGCTCGGGATCGACCACGCCGCGCGTGGCCAGGTAACGTGCGCCGGCCACGCAGTCCTCGACGTCGATCACGCCCCACTGGCCTTTGAGGGCGTCGCGGTAGGCGCGTCCGAAGCCGCTGCTGCCGCCGTAATTCACGTCAAGCACCGCGAAGCCACGGCTGGTCCAGTATTGCGTGGCCAGCTTGAGGGTGTTGCTGGCCATGCCGGTCGGTCCGCCATGGCCGATCACCATCAGCGGCGGACGGCTGTCCGGGGCCGGCACCACGTCGCTATTGGTGGGCGGGTAGTAAAAGGCGTGGGCGACGCGGTTGCCGCTGGTGGGGTAGGAGATCGATTCCGGCACCGACAGATAGCCTTCGGCGGGCAGACCGGCAATCGAGCGGGCCAGCACGGTGCGCTCGCCGCCGGCCAGACCGATGCGGGCGACTTCGAGCGCGATGGTCGGCGCGCCGCCCAGCACCACGGCGCTGGCGCCGGCCACGCGCAATTCGCGGATCTCCTGGTAGGGATTGGCCACGATGGTGAATTTGCCACTGGCGGCATCCATCTGCGCCAGCCGGCTGACGCCATGCTCTATATAGCTGCAGACGATGTCGCCGTCCGGGCGGAAGCCGTACAGCGCGCCGCCGAAGCTCCAGTGCGGCACGCCGAATTCGGCGGCGCGCTCGGCCAGGTTGCGCAGTGCGCCGCCTGCTTCGCGCCGGTACAGATTCCACCAGCCGCTGCGGTCGGATACGAAGTGCAGCACGCCGGCCGGCGACCATTCGGGCTGGCAGACCGATTCTTCGGCGCCGCCGGCGACCAGCTGCGGGGTGTCCAGCGTGCCGTCGGCGCGCACCGCGGCGATCCACAGCTCGGTGCCCTGCCACGGCATGCGCGGATGGTCCCACGACAGCCAGGCCAGGGTGGCGCCGTCCGGCGACAGGCGCGGGGCGGCGTAGAAATCGCTCCCTTGCACCAGCACCGTGCGGGCACCGTCGAGGCCGACCGCGCACAGCGTATTGACAGGATACGGAGCGGCGCCGCGG
>CBFGOU010000159.1:0-9068 GCA_965650445.1 uncultured Oxalobacteraceae bacterium
GGCAAAAGCTGGCGCCAGGCCAGGCAGGTGCCGGTGGCGGTGAGCCTCACCCGGGTCGCGTTTCCGGTCGCCACGTCGGGCTGGGCGGTGGGCCACGCGGGCGTCGTGCTGGCCAGCGGCGACGGCGGCGAGACCTGGAACCGGCGCCTCGACGGCCGCAGCGCCGCCGCCATCGCCCTCAAGGCGGCGCGGGCCGCGCTTGCCCGCCGCGACAGCGCGGCCAACCGGCGCTCGCTGCGGGAGGCCGAGCGCCTGGTTGCCGACGGCCCGGACAAGCCCTTCCTTGACCTGCGTTTCACGACGCCGCGGAGTGGCTTCGTCGTCGGCGCCTACGGCATCATCTTCCGCACCGAAGACGGCGGCGCGAGTTGGCAGCCCTGGATGTCCCATCTGGACAATCCCAAGGGCTACCACCTTAACGCCATCGCCGCCGTCGAAGGCGTGCTCTACATCGTCGGCGAGCATGGCCTGGTGCTGCGCTCGACGGACGGCGGCGAGCATTTCGCCACCCTCAAGCTGCCCTATGAAGGCAGCTTCTTCACCGTCGCGCCAGAGGGCCGCAAGGTGGTGCTCGGCGGCCTGCGCGGCAATGCCTTCGTCAGCGATGACCAGGGCCAAGCATGGAAGCGGATCGACGTCGCCGTGCCGGCAAGCCTTGCGCATGTCGCGCCACTGTCCGGCGGCGGCCTGCTCTTCATCAACCAGGCCGGGCAAGCGCTGCGGGGCGGCGGCGAGGGTGTGCGGCTGTTGCGCATGCCGCCGCTACCGCCCCTGACGGCGGCGATCGAGGCGGCGGACGGCGCCATCGTCGCCGCCACCTACCGGGGCGCGCGGCGCTTGCCTGCGCCCCCTTGAATCCCGGGCCAGCCCGAAGAAAGCCGCGTATGACAGCCCACGACAGCATGTCGGATCAGAAAGTGGTCGGCAAGCTCGCCGATTTCGACATCCATTCCGGTTCCCGCACCGAACGCATCCTGTTCAACAACCGGGTGGCCATCCTGGCCGTCTGCCTGCTGGTGACCCTGGTCCTGGGCTTTGAGGCGACCAGGCTGCGCCTGAACGCCAGCTTCGAGGAGATGATCCCGACCGGCCACCCCTACATTGCCAACTACCTGGCGCACAAGCGCGATGTTGCCGGCCTCGGCAATACCTTGCGCATCGCCGTCGAGAACACGCGCGGAGACATTTACGATGCCGGCTACCTGGCGACACTGCAAAAGCTGAACGACGCCATCTTCCTGCTGCCCGGCGTGGACCGCGCCCAGATGAAGTCGCTGTGGACACCCGCCACCCGCTGGGTCGGCGTCACCGAAGAAGGCCTGGAAGGCGGCCCGGTGATTCCCCCGGACTACACCGGCACGCCGCAAAATTTCGTCCAACTGCGCCGCAACATCGAGCGTTCGGGCGAGATCGGCCAGCTCGTCGCCCTCGACGGCAGATCCAGCGTCATCTCCGCGCCGCTGCTGGCCGCCTATCCGGACGGCACGCCACTCGACTACGCCAAGGTCAATGCGGGCGTGGAGGCGCTGCGCGAGTGCTTCGAAAGCGACCGCGTACGCATCCATGTCACCGGCTTCGCCAAGGTGGTCGGCGAACTGATCGACGGCGTGCGCGCGATCATGCTTTTTTTCGGCGCCGCCGTTGTGCTGGCCAGCGTCGCGCTCTACGGCTACACGCGATGCGTGCGCAGTACACTGCTGGTGGTGGCCTGCTCGCTCGCGGCGGTGATCTGGCAGCTCGGCCTGCTCACCCTGTCAGGCTATGAACTCGACCCCTATTCGGTGCTGGTACCTTTCCTGGTCTTTGCCATCGGCATGAGCCACGGGGCGCAAAAGATGAACGGCATCATGCAGGACATCGGGCGCGGCACCCACCGGCTCGTCGCTTCCCGCTATACCTTCCGCCGCCTGTTCCTCGCCGGCTTGACCGCGCTGCTTTGCGATGCCGTCGGCTTCGCCGCACTGGCAATCATCCAGATCCAGGCGATCCGGAATCTCGCCCTCATTGCCAGCATCGGTGTCGCCGTGCTGATCTTTACCAACCTGATCCTGCTGCCCATCCTGCTGTCCTTCGTCGGGGTCAGCCCGGCCGCGGCGCAGCGCAGCCTGCGCACGGAAGTCGCCGAGCGGACGGGCGCGGGGATCAACCCGGTGTGGCACTTCCTGGGCCGGTTTGCGCAGCCCCGCTGGGCGCTCGGCGCGCTGGTGGCGGCGGCGCTGCTCGGGGCCGGCGGCTATGTGGTCGGCAGCAATCTGAAGATCGGCGATCTCGATCCTGGAGCGCCGGAACTGCGTCCCGCTTCCCGCTACAACCGGGATGTGGCCTTCCTCGGCAGCCATTACGGGGCCAGCAGCGATGTGTTCGCCGTCATGGTGACGACGCCGGAAAACGCCTGCTCGGCCTACGACACGCTGATGCGCATCGACGCCCTGGAGCAGGAACTGCAGCAGCTCGACGGCGTCGATTCCACCTATAGCCTGGCGCAGCTCAACCGCCGCGTCATCGTCGGCCTCAACGAGGGCGATCCGCGCTGGTCGGACCTGCTGCACAGCCAGGACATGCTGAACGCGGTCAGCGCCCGCGCACCGCGCGGGCTCTACAACGATACGTGCAGCCTGCTGACGGTGTACATCTACCTGACCGACCACAAGGCCGACACGCTCGCCCGCGTGGTGGAAAAGGTCGAAGCCTTCGGCGCCGCCAATGATTCCGGCCGGGCACGCTTCATCCTCGCCGCCGGCAACGCCGGCATCGAGGCGGCCACCAACAGCGTCGTCAAAAAGGCCAGCCGCGCGATGCTGTTCTGGGTCTACGGCGCCGTCATCCTGCTGTGCCTCGTCACATTCCGCTCCTGGCGGGCGGTTGCCTGCGCCGTCCTGCCGCTGGTGCTGACGTCGGTATTGTGCGAGGCGCTGATGGTCCTGCTGGGCATCGGCGTCAAGGTCGGCACGCTGCCGGTAATCGCGCTGGGCGTCGGCATCGGCATCGACTACGCACTCTACGTCATGAGCATCATGCTGGCCCAGTTGCGCCGGGGCGCAACGTTGGCCGGGGCCTACCACAAGGCATTGCTGTTTACCGGCAAGGTCGTCATGCTGACGGCGGTGACGCTGGCGGTCGGCGTCGCCACCTGGACCTTTTCGCCGATCAAGTTCCAGGCCGACATGGGGATACTGCTTGCATTCATGTTTTTCTGGAACATGATGGGGGCCCTCGTCCTGCTCCCGGCCTTGGCCTGCTTCCTGCTGCCGCCCGGGCAATACGTCGAGAGACAAGTCAGTGACTAGGATATTGGGGGATTTCAAGGCCTCGACAGTCGGCTGCGATCAGATGTCGAGCGGTACGACGACCATCGCCGGCCCCGTTTGATCTGTCATCAACACATTGCCTTGCAAAATCATGATCACGACCTCCCGATTTGAAAGCGGGGCGGCGGTATTGTTTGCCTTGTTGCCACCGTACGATTGCGCGACCGCGCCGCCGTAGCGCCACGCAGGGCGCCAACGCCCGCCCACTCCGAAGTCACCGGGTTGATCAATGCCACTGTTGGAAAGACCAACACGCCCACGGCGCCGGACACAAGTTCGCGCGAGGAGGGGGCTGCAAGGTAGCAGCGGGCCAATGTGGTATCGAACGCTGCTTCGATGTTCCGGCGCTGACGGGCGCGGGTTACCTCCGTGCTTCCGGGGCCAACACAGCCCGGCATCAGCGGGAGCGACAGGGCCAGCCCCACGAGATTTCGCCAGAAGCGGCGTCGACCCACGCCGTCGTGAGAAAGTATTGTATCGATCATAACCATCGGTCCGTTCCTGATGTTCAGCCTGATAGGATGACAACGCACACACCTCTCTGACCGCCCGCGCGCCAGCTTCGTTCCTGCCCTTGTGCCACCCGAGCAAGCCCGGCATTCCGTTTCCGTCAACGACAAACGCGCCGCCGTGCCCGGCGCGATGACGTGCGTGCGTCGCTGCGTGGAGCGCGAACAATTGGAGGTCAGGGGACTCTAACCAGCCTAAGGATGACGACGAGGGTAGCGCCGATGGAGCCGATTGCATCGCAACAAGTCTTCGCAGCCTGGGTACAAGCGGCAGGCATTGTCGCCGCCGCGCTGATTGCGGCCTTGATCTATGGACTTGTGAGTTACCGCGCCTTCCGGCGCGCGCGCCGGGAGGATCTGCAATACTTTGACCGACTACTCATGCTGGCACAACAAATTAGAAAACTGTTTCATAAGGCGGAACTGGCATGCTCGGGCTCGGAAGCGATGCCGGCGATCTGGCTGCTGGCCACGTTCGAGACCGAACGGCGATGCCTGACCCAGGCGCTTCAGTCATTGCCTCTGGAACATGCGCCCGACCAGGCGCTCTTCACTCCTGTTTTGAAGCTGAGCGTGTGCTTGACGGACATGGGTGAAGGACCATCCGGCGCATCGCGGGGCGATGCCAGGCAGATGTTCAGGCGCCTCCATCGCCGGGCGGACAGCGCTATTGAGCGCATCCGTTCGCTGCGCAAACTTCATTGCGACCCGCCACGATTTCCCCTGAAGCGCGTCAGCGAGGCCGGTATGCCGACTACAACCGTCGACCGATATGCCACTTTCAAGTTCAGCGAAGAAATCTATCTGGAACAAGACAGCGTGGATTTCGAAATCCTGGTTAACAATCAAAGCGTGCGTTGCACCGTCAGGCATGAAGAACTGGACCGGCTGGCCGAAGCGAGTCATCTAAGCGTCGGAACCGATTTTCGACGGTACGCAACAATCTTCCGGCAGCAGCGCGAACTGATTTGGCTTGCTGCCGAATGTTTGATCCGGGCAGGCGCGAGGTCGCCGGTCGCCGTGAAGGCTTCCGACGTCAGCAGCGCGCTATCCGTCAAGCCGAGCCAGCGGAACTCCCTGGAGGTAGTCAGCCCCGCTTCCTGACCATGCGTTAGAACGGGTAAGCGCCACTGTTGCGCAGGGCTGCTATACTCTTGCCGGGGTGCGAACATCAAATTGCAGGTGTCGCAGGTTTTGCGTCAGGTCGGGCCGCCGCGCTGACCGTGCTCGACCAACGAAAGACCGCGCCCATGGCTGCTTTTGAACAGGCCCTCTCCCTGAGTTTCAACCGCTTTGTCGCCTCTAAAAAGGCTGGTGGAATGGTGCTCATCATATGCACCTTCGTTTCACTGGTCCTTGCAAATTCGGACGTGTCGGACACTTACCTCGGCTTCTGGCATCAACAGGTGCTGGGCATGAGCGTGGAACATTGGGTCAACGACGCGCTGATGGCGATCTTCTTCCTGTTGATCGGCCTTGAACTGGAACGAGAGCTCTACAATGGCGAACTCTCGAACTTCCGGCAGGCTCTGCTGCCAATCGTCGCGGCTGCCGGAGGCATCGCCGCACCTGCAGGCATTCACTTCTTGCTTAACAACGGTACGCCGACCCAGGCCGGAATGGGGATACCGATGGCGACCGACATCGCGTTCGCTCTCGGCGTTCTGGCGCTGGTGGGAAGCCGTGTACCTGCCTCCTTGAAGATCTTCCTGACGGCATTGGCGGTAATGGATGACTTGGGGGCAATCATCGTCATTGCTGTGTTTTATACCAAGAGTGTATCGCTGGCTTATCTGGCCGGCGCCGCCGCAGTGTTCGCTCTGCTGCTGGCAATGAACCGGCTGCTGCGCATCATGGCGCTCGCACCGTATCTGGCTGGCGGTGCGCTGATGTGGTTTCTCATGCTGCAATCCGGAGTGCACGCGACGATCGCCGGGGTTCTGCTGGCCTTTGCGATTCCGTACTCCGCTGTGCAGGATGATCCGCAGTCGCCCTCGCACAAGCTTGAGTCCGCCTTGCATACACCGGTGGGCTTTATTATTTTGCCGATCTTCGCGCTCGCAAACACGGGTGTGGTAATCGGCGTCGATTGGGCGCGTGAGCTTGTGTCGGCCAACAGTGTCGGAATTGCCGCCGGGCTGGCCATAGGGAAGCCACTCGGCATAGGCCTTGCAAGCCTGGTGGCTGTGTCATTGGGGATCTGTCGTCTTCCACTCGACCTTGGCTGGCGCCACGTAATCGGTGCCGGGCTGCTTGGCGGCATTGGCTTCACCATGTCAATTTTCATCACCAACCTGGCATTTGCCGGCGAGGCGGACGCTATCAACAATTCGAAAATCGCCATCCTTGCCGCTTCGCTGTTTGCTGGAGCAATCGGATTCGCCTGGCTCAAGGCGTTCGGCGAGCCGCTCGCAGCGGATCGCAATCCGGAGACGATGGCGCGATCTTGCCGGCTTTGATCGAGATGACAACACGCAGCATGTCTTTCAGGTGCAGCTCGATCAGGTCCCAGTCGATGGTGCCGCGGAACAGGCTGCCAATGTGCTCCAAATTATCTTCCCGGTCGGCACGGTAGAATGTGAGGTCCTTGATGTTGCGGATGCGCGGCATGAGGTCGATGCCCAGCAGGTAGGCCAGGCCAAAGACGGGCGTGCTCTGCGCCTAGGTGTCGCCATGCAGCGTGTCAGGCTGTATGACGGACTGGTTGTTAATCAGGCCGTCGAGGATATAGACGGCCTCGTAAACGCCGCACGGGATGAAGTGGCTAAACAGTGCGATGTACTTGTCGGAGACGTGATAGTAGCCGATCCCGCCGTATCCGCCGTATCGATGTGGTACTCGGAGAGCAGGTTCCGCTCGTACATATTCCACTTGGTGCCGTCTGCAGAGGCGCTCTTGCCCGAGCCCCAGTAGCGCGACAGCGCGAAGCGATTATACGCATTGATGACCTTGAAAATGGCCTTGTCCAGGCGCTGCTCGGTCACATGCTTCAGATTAAGCCAGGCCTCGTCCAGCGGGAGCAATGCGCGGATGCCGACGAACTCGCGCAAGTGTGCACGGTGACGCTGCTTCGTGCCCGATTTGTCATACCGGGCCAGCGCCGATTTCGTGGGCGCCCTGACTTGGGCGCAAGCCGCTCGCCGGTTCGGGAACCTGCGTTGACCTCATCAAGGAATATGTGACAGGGCTGAAGGGCCTCCCGACGACGGCCTGGAAAGCCGGCGTCAATGTCATGGAGGCGGGGAACAAAGTCGTCAGGGGAACGGCGATAGCAACTTTTGAAAATGGCCGTTAGCCTGAACAGGCTGTCGCGTTCATTGTCGCCATCTCTAGAAACCTACTATGATGTGGACAGGGCGCTTGGCAAGCGTTGGGGCCTCATGATAGTTCAGTCAATATTACATAATGCAAGAGATATATAAGAAGGCGCTGCTCGCACTCATCCTCCTCGTGGCCGCGAATGCGCTGATGGTGTCTTTTTTCACTTATCAGAGCTATCTCTCGCTTTCCCTGTTGCCTTGGGCGGGAGACGGGGTTCGCCTGCAAGCGACCGGTTGGACGGATAGCGGGATGGGCGGCACCTCGATCGTCCGCATCCACCATGACCAGCCGGACAAACTGCGTTTCGACATGAAACTGACGAAAGCGGTGGCATTCCCGTCCGCTATTGCCGACCTGATGCTCATCGACGCGACAGGACAGCGAGTGCTGGCGGACTGGTCGAAGTACACCAGCATCACCTTCCTGGCCAAATGCACTCCCTCGAATTCGATGGTATTTTCCATTACCACCTTCGACGAGAAGATCTCGAAGAAGGGTGACTTCCAAACCTACCGAGTTCCGGCCACCTATTTTTCCTGCAATACGAATGGGGTGCCGGTTTCCCTGGACCTGACCCGGCTCGCCCTGCCTGACTGGTGGCTCAAAAAGATGAAGCTGGACTTGTCGAGCCAGGGTTATGCCCTCAACAAGGTGGCAAAGCTTTCCTTCGGCGCCAATTTGAATACTCCCCCGGACGTCGAATCCCAAGCGGAAATCAGCGAACTCGTGCTGCATGGTCGCGACTATCACTCTTTCGTATCGCTGGCCGTGACGCTGTTGGCCAGCTGGGCCGTATTTGCGGTCTGGTTTTTCCGGGCCCATTCGCGCGCGCTGGTTGCCAGCGTGGCGACCAGCCTGAGAAAAGATGTTCCCCTGGCGGCCTACCGTCAATTAACCCTGGAACCGTATAAGGATAAGGAAAAGGCGGGGCTTCTGAAATATATTGCCACCAATTACACCGATAGCGACCTGGTCTTGGAGTCGGTTGTCACCGCGACCGGGATCAACCGAACCAAAGTCAATGATCTATTGAAATCGGAACTGGGCATGACTTTCACCGGCTACCTGAATAAATTGCGGCTGACGGAAGCGGCCCGCTTACTGTCCGAAAATAGCGGCGCCGCGATCTTGGAGATTGCGTATTCCGTCGGATATGCCAATGTTTCCTACTTCAATAAGTTGTTCAAGGAAGAGTATGGCTGCACCCCGAAAGTGTTTCGATCGATTTCGGCCCAACAAGCAGCGCCCGTCGAGGATTTCCCGGCGAAGTCAGCGGCCGACTCGCCGCCCTGACCCTCTTCCACTCCTGACAGTAACACTCGCAATTTCTACAGTTTTATAGAGGTTGCGCTTGTATCATCAGATTCTCTTGGCCCCTCTATCTATGCTCGGGCTGTCGGTCGACGTCCGTCGTCGAGAAAACGCACTGAAAAAAGCGCACTGAATTGTATTTCGTATATGTAAAACAGTGGGTATGTGCGCCGATATATTCTTCCTGTAAGAATATAAATGGCGAGACGATTATGCCCTTCGGTATTTTGTATGCGCAGGTGCGGCTGTTTTCATCTTTTCGGAAATGCTTTGCAAGCATTCAAGTCAAATAGGCGCAATCAGCAGCCTCTCGCACCTGGAGCTAGATCCAATCCGCCGGATTTCACGTTTTGAAACATTAGCATTTTTTTTGCTTCATGGATTTGTACGATGTTCCCCACCTTTTTTGCGAGTGATTTAGAAATGAAAACAAAGCACATAACACACAAGCCGCTGTGGCTGAGCAAGGCAATGATGGCGGCCGCCGCGGCGTTGACCCTATTCGTTGGCTCGGCGGGCAATTGCTGGGCTCAAAAGGCTGAAGGCCTGGCCAGCACCCCGCAGATGGGCTGGAACAGCTGGAACAAATTTGCCTGCGAAATCGACGAGCGCCTGATCC
>CBFGOU010000160.1:0-9014 GCA_965650445.1 uncultured Oxalobacteraceae bacterium
AAAGTTTCCGTTGCAGATAGCTTCACCACCGCAATCGACACCGCCGAAGAGCTGATCGCCTACAAAGGCGCCGCTGCTGCTGGTACCGCACGCGACATGCTGCACGGCATCACCGACACCACCAGCTCCACCACCTTCGCCGCTACCGCCGCCGCGACGCTGTCGGAACTGGTCAACGGCCCTGTCGTTCCTGAAGTCGGCTCGAGCTTCACCCTGTCGACCTCGGCCGATATCGTGACCGGTACGTCGAGCAACGACACCTTCACCGCCCTGTCGCAAGCAACCGCTTCGGCTGCTACCGACACCCTGACCGTGGTTGACGTCATCAACGGCGGCGCAGGCACCGATACCCTGAACATCACCACCAACGCCGACAACACCGATATCACCGACGGCGCCCTGATCACCAACATCGAAGTCGTCAACGTCCGCGCCGCAACCGCAGCGACGACCGCGACCTTGAATGCATCGTCGATCTCCGGCCTGACCGCTGTGAACGCAGCCGCTGGCGCAGGTGCGGTCACCGTGACCAACCTGGCAGCAGGCGCTTCCATCGGCATCGTTGGCAATGGCACCGTGCTCAATGGCACGACCACCTACGGTTACGCATCCGCCACCGGCGCTCAAGTGATCAATATTTCCGGCGGCACCACCGGCGGCGCCATCACGTCGTCGAACGGTACCGCGACCTCCGTTACCATCAATTCGACCGGTGCGGACAACGTTGTTGGCACCATTGATCCGGTGACGGGCACCCAGGTGACCTCCTTGACCATCAATGCCACCACCGGTCTGGAAGCCACCCTGAACGCGGCTTACGCTGTAACTTCGACGCTGACCGTCACTGGCGCAGGCAAGGTCACCCTGGGTGGCATGTCGACCGCGGCATTCAAAACGATCGACGCGTCCGCCGCCACCGGCGCCGTCAACGTCGGCGATATCGGTACCGTTGCCACGACCTACAAGGGTTCGGCCGGTGTTGACACCGTGACGCTGAACACCGCCGTCACCTCCGCTACCTTCGGCGCTGGCGATGACGTCGTCACCTCGGCTGCAGTGGCTGCGACCGACGCTGGCAAAGTCGACGGTGGCACTGGCAACGACACCCTGGTAATCGCTGCTGCAGGCGATGTCAGCACGGCCGCAAAACGCGCCGTCTTCACCAGCTTCGAGACCCTCAACAATGCTACGGCAGCCGCTGTTGCCGCTGACGGTTTTGGTGGCGTGAGCGCGCTGATCACCAGTGCCGACGGCGGTGGTTTCACCGGCATGACCGCAGCTCAAGCTGCTGCAGTGACGGTGACCGCCGATCAAACCGCGGTAACGTATGCTCTGACCACCGCAACCGGTAGCGCGGACGTGCTGAGCGTGACGCTGAAAAATGGCACCGCATCGGCCTCGGCTGACCTGGCTGGCGCCACCATCACCGGCTTCGAGACCTTGAACGTCACTTCGTCGTCGGGTAACGTGGATGAAACCAATGCCGCCGCAAACACCGTGAGCTTCACCGCCGCGGCGAACCTGAGCGCAATCAATGTCGCTGGCGCTTACGGTGCCTACGTGATCCTGGACAACACCGCGAAGGCTGTGACTGTTTCCAACACGCTGACTGGCACTGCCGCGTTGAAAATTGAAGGTGAAGTCATCAAGGGTTCGTCCATCACCACGACGGCCAACGGCGACACCATTGAAACCGCACTGGCTTCGGTCGCGGGCGTGTCGGGCGACTTCGTGACGTACAACGCTGGCGCCGGTGATGATGCAATCACCACCAGCCTGACCGCACTGAACAACACCAACAATGCTGCCGCTTCGCTGAAAATCGACGGCGGCGCTGGTACCGATACCCTGAGCTTCGCGACTGCTGACGTGTCGTTTGCGGACGCCAGCTTCCAGATCGTGACTGGCGTTGAAAAGTTGTCGGTTGCTAGCACCAGCAGCCTGAACTTCACCACCGGCGGCTTCTTTGATAATAACTTCAAAGCATCGGGCGTCACCCTCACCGCGGCTGGCATCACCAACGGCAATACCGCAACGATCAATGCCAGCTCCTTCACTGGCGCTGCCAAAGTCGCGCTGACCACGGCTGCTGACGGCGCGTCGTCGGCTGACAACGTCGCTGTGACCACCGGTACTGGCGCCGACACCGTGACCGTTACGGCGTCGAGCTGGGTTGGTGCGGCCGGTGCTGCAGGTTCGTTGGCCGTTACCACCGGTGCAGGCAACGATATCATCTCGGTAACCACCGGTACCTTGCTGGCAGTCACTGGCACGAACGCCGTCACCGTCAATGCCGGTTCGGGCGCTGACACGATCACCGCAGTTCACGTCAATGCGGGCGCCGACCTCGGCAATTTCAGTTTCGTGATCGCCGATGGCGACTCGCTGGCTGCATCGCGCGACAAGATCACCGGCTTTGACCTGGGCACGGCCGCTCTGTTCTCCGATACGCTGGACCTGCAAGGCACGCCAACGGTTACGGCCAACACTGCCGGCACCGATGGTACCAATAGCGGTTCGATCATGTCGCATGCCATCACCAATGGCGTAATCACGTTCGACGACGTCGATACCTTCGCTTCGGCAGTGGTGGTCAACGAAGCTAACCTGAGCAGCGTTCTGTCCTACCTGGCCGCGAACATCACGACCGCTGGTGACACGGTCGCCTTCGCTTACGATAGCGACAGCAGCGGTTCGGCTGATGCCACGATCGTATTCCAGCAAGGTACGAACGACACCGTTGTTGAACTGGTCGGCGTGCTTGGTCTGTCCGTGACCGCAACCAATGCAACGACCGCTGGTTTGATCCATCTGGCCTAATCCCCCAGATCGAGAAGCGCGGAACTGGAACATCTCTTGCTGTAAGTTGCAGGTGAGCGAGCAGTAGGAGTTCCGATCCGAGAAAGGCCGGGCTGAGCAATCAGCCCGGCCTTTTTTACGTGGCGCGCCGCACTCCTGCGCTCTTGCTGTCAATACGGTCCGGTTCGCTGCCGTTGTTGCAGCACTGCACAAAAAATGTGACGAACATCACATTTTCCGTAGATTCTGAGCGATAATCTAGCCTGCTGGAATCGGCTGCCGTGCGGCAGTTTCCTCCAGACTCAGGCAGCATTGCCTGTGCCCACTGCATCCATCGGCCTAGACCCAATGAAAACTATCCTTACCAAGCAGCGCAATGAAATCGAACAGGTGCTGCTCACGTTCAAGCGCACTTTCTTCACCGTCGGCACGTTCAGCGCGGTGTCGAATATGCTAATGCTGGTTCCGTCCCTCTACATGCTGCAGGTCTACGACCGCGTGCTCGCCAGCCGCAACGAAATGACCTTGCTGATGCTCACCGTAATGATGCTGGGCGCCTATCTGATCCTGTCCGGCCTGGAACTGATCCGCAGTTTCGTGCTGGTGCGGGTCGGCGCGCGTTTCGACATGGAACTCAACCAGCGCGTCTACACCGCCGCCTTCGAGCAAAACCTCAAGCGTGCCGGCGGCAACGCCGGGCAGGCCCTGAACGACCTGACCAACCTGCGCCAGTTCCTGACCGGGAATGCGCTGTTCGCCTTCTTCGACGCGCCCTGGTTCCCGGTTTATCTGATCGTGATCTTCTTCTTCGAGCCCTCGCTCGGCTTTTTCGCCCTGGGCGGTACCGCCATCCTGGTGATCCTGGCCTTTGTGAATGAAGCGGTGTCGAAAAAGCCGCTCAGCGAAGCCAACACCATGGCCATCGTGTCGGGTGCGCTGGCGACCAATAATCTGCGCAATGCCGAAGTGATCGAATCGATGGGCATGCTGCCCGACCTGATGGGCCGCTGGTTCAAGCTGCATGGCCGCTTCCTCAAGCTGCAGGCCGAGGCCAGCGAAAAGGCCGGCATGGTCGGCGCCGTCACCAAGTTTGTCCAGGTATCGCTGCAGTCGCTGGTGCTCGGTTTCGGCGCCTTGCTGGCGGTCGAGGGCAAGATCAGCCCGGGCATGATGATCGCCGCCTCGATCCTGGTCGGGCGCGCGCTGGCGCCGGTGCAGCAGGTGATCGGCGTGTGGAAGTCGTTTACCAGCACGCGCAGCGCGTACGAGCGCCTGGTCAAGCTGCTGAGCGACAATCCGCGCCGCGAAGCCGGCATGGAACTGCCCAAGCCGCAAGGCCGCATCGATGTCGAAGCGGTCCTGGCGGCCCCCCCGGGTGCGCAGGCGGCCGTCCTGCGCGGCCTGACGTTTTCCATCGCGCCGGGCGAAGCGGTCGGCATCATCGGCCCCAGCGGCGCCGGCAAGTCGACCCTGGCGCGCCTGCTGGTGGGCGTCTGGCCTGCGCAATCGGGCAAGGTGCGACTCGATGGCGCCGACATCTACCACTGGAACAAGGCCGAACTCGGTCCCCACATCGGCTACCTGCCGCAAGACATCGAATTGTTTGGCGGCACGGTCAGTGAGAATATCGCGCGCTTTGGCACCGTGGATGCCGAGAAAGTCGTGCAGGCGGCCAAGCGCGCCGGCGTGCACGACATGATCTTGCACATGGCGCAGGGCTACGACACCCGTCTCGGCGACGGCGGCGCGGGCCTCTCGGGCGGCCAGAAGCAGCGCCTGGGCCTGGCGCGCGCGATGTACGGCGACCCGTCTTTCATCGTGCTGGATGAGCCGAATTCGAATCTGGATGACGTGGGCGAAATGGCCCTGATGCAGGCCGTGCAGGATCTGCGCCAGCGCGGCAAGACCATCGTGCTGATCACGCACCGCACCAGCATCCTGAATGTGACGAACAAGCTGTTGCTGCTGCGCGACGGCACGACCGCCATGTACGGTCCGACCAATGAAGTCTTCGCTTCCCTGCAGCAGGCGAACCAGAAACAGCTGCAGGCTCAGCAACAAACCAAGGCCCAGCAACCAGCCCCGAGCGCGCCGGCCCCGGCGGAACAGGAATAACAGCATGAACTTGAGCAAAGCGAAACAAGAAGCAATCGAAGTCATCCCGCACGATGTCGAACCGATCACGGTCGACACCGATGAACGCCGCTACAGCCGGCTCGGCTGGCTGGTGGTGGTCATCGGCCTGGGCGGCTTCCTGCTGTGGGCATTGTTTGCACCGCTCGACAAGGGCGTGCCCTTGTCCGGGACGGTGTCCAAGGAGATGAACCGCCAGAGCGTGCAGTACCAGTCGGGCGGGGTGGTGCAGGATATCCTGGTCAGGGATGGCGATGTGGTCAAGGCCGGCCAGGTGCTGGTGCGCATGAATAACGTCCAGGTCAAGGCGCAGGCAGAGGGTTCGCGCGGTCAATACTATTCCGCGCTGGCGATTGAAGCGCGTCTGCTGACCGAGCGCGACGGCGGCAAGGCGTTGGTGTTTCCCGACGAGTTGCTCAAGAATAAGGCCGATCCCCGCGTGGCCGAAGTGATGGAGTTGCAGCGCCAGCTGTTTTCCTCGCGCCAGGCATCGCTGCAAAGTGAACTGTCGAGCATGGAACAGAACATCGCCGGCCTCAAGCTGCAGGCCAAGGGCCTGGAAGAGTCCCGCGAAAGCAAGAAAGAGCAGCTCAAGCTGATCAAGGAGCAGCTCGACAACACCCGCGATCTCGCCAAGGATGGCTATGTGGCGCGCAGCCGCGTTCTGGAACTGGAGCGCATTTATGCCCAGATCAACGGGGCGATTTCGGAAGACACGGGTAATCTGGGCCGCACCCGTCAGCAGGTGCTGGAGATTAATCTGCGCATCATGCAGCGCCGCCAGGACTATCAAAAGGAAGTGCGCTCCCAGCTGTCCGACGTGCAGCGCGAAGCCGAAACCCTGGCCAAGCGTCTGACCGCGCAGGATTATGACCTGGCCAGCGTGGACATCAAGTCGCCGGTCGACGGTACCGTGGTCGGTTTGCAGATCTTCACGCGTGGCGGCGTGGTGCCCCCCGGTTTCCGCCTGATGGACGTGGTGCCTGCGCACGATCCGCTGGTCGTCGAGGGGCAGCTGGCGGTGAACCTGATCGACCGGGTGCACTCCGGCCTGCCGGTCGAACTGATCTTCTCGGCCTTTAACACCAACAGGACACCGCACATTCCGGGCGTGCTGACCCAGGTGTCGGCCGACCGCACGATCGACGAAAAGACCGGCACGCCCTATTACAAGGTGCGCGCCCGTGTCACGCCAGAAGGCGCGCACTTGATCGCCCAAAAGAAACTCACGGTCCAGCCCGGCATGCCGGTGGAATTGTTCGTCAAGACTGGCGAGCGCACCATGATGAGCTATCTGCTCAAGCCGATCTTCGATCGCGCCAAGACTTCTATGAGTGAGGAATGATGGTTACTGTGACGATGCGCCAGCGCGCATGCAAGCTGTTGCCGGCGATCGTGCTGGCGGCCTGGGGCAGCGCGGCTTCGGCCGTTACCTTCCAGGAAGCTCTGGACGCGGCCCGTGCCAACGATCCGACCTACCGCATCGGCTTTTATGAAAACGAGGCTGGCAAGGAGTACAAGGCGCTCGGCCGCTCGGGGCTGCTGCCCAGCGTGGGCATCAACTACTCCGCCAACCGCAACCGTTCAGACCTGACCACCGAACTTGCCGGCGGCAAAGAGGCGCTGACCCATCCGGAATACATCAGCCGGTCGTCCGCCCTCCAGCTGCGCCAGCCGCTGCTGAATCTGGAAGCGATGGCGCGCTATCGCCAGGGCAAGGTGCAGTCCGAGCAGAGCGAAGCGATTTTCAGTACCCGCGGCGCCGAAATGGTGCTGCGCGTCGCCGGCGCCTACCTCGACGCACTGCTGGCCGAAGATGCCGTGACCCTTGCCAAGGCCCAGCGCGACACCTTCGCCGAGCAGGCCAAGGTCAATGCGCGCCTGTTCGACAAGGGCGAGGGCACCCGTACCGACATGCTGGAAACGGCGGCGCGCCTGGACCAGGCCGAGGCGAGCTTGCTCGAAGCGCAGGACAACCTGACGGTCAACCGCAATGCGCTCGAAGCGCTGATCGGCAAGGACCCCGGCCGCCTGCAGCCGCTGGCCACGCCGTATCGTCCGCCCGCGCTGACGCCGGGCAGCTTCGACGAATGGCGCGCCATCGCGCTCAGCAACAATAGCGACATCAAGGCTGGGCAGCTCGCTGCCGAGGGCGCGCGGCTGGAAATCGAGAAGGCCCGTGCCGGCCATGCGCCGCGCGTCGACTTCGTTGCCAGCTACAGCAAGAGCAACGCCGAGACCGTCAACACCTATAACCAGTCGAACCTGAACCGTTCGCTGGGCGTGCAGGTGAACGTGCCGCTGTATTCCGGCGGCCAGGTCAGCGCGCTGACACGCCAGGCGGTGGCCGGTTACGAACGCGCCAAGGCCGACCTCGAAGCGCGCACCAACCGTGTGCTGCTGGAGCTGCGCAAGGCCCACAGCACGGCGGTGAGCAGCGTGGCGCGCCTGGCGGCACTGGAAAAGGCCGTCGCGTCGGGACAGCTGCTGACCAAGGCGACCGAGCAGAGCATCAAGGGCGGAGTGCGGATCAACCTGGACCTGCTGACCGCCCAGCAACAGCTGACGACCTCGCAGCGCGATCTGGCGCAAGCGCGCTACAATCATCTGATGGCCTTGCTGCGCCTGCGCGCAGCGGCAGGAGTCCTTGATGAGGCCGCATTGCAGGACGTCAGTCGCAACTTCCGCTAGGGAGACCCGTCCAGCATCGGCTGCAAGCCGCGCCGGATCGCTTTGTGAATGGCCGCGCCGTCGTGATACAGGATCAGCAGATCGGTATCGCCCGGCGCGCGCAGCAATACCTCGCGCACTCTGGCCGCCTCGGCCGCATTCAGGCGCGGCATATCGTTGCCGGCCGCCTGTTCCACGTCCGTGTAATAGCGCGCATACCAGCCTGAAATCTTGGCACCGAACGAGTCCGACAGGATCAGCAGGCGGCGCTTGATCGGTGCGTTCGGATTGCGCATGCGCGACACATCCTTGAGCTTGTCCGCCGCGCCGGCGCCAAATTCGGGGAAACACCCGGTGCCGAAACAGGCGCTAATGCCGGCTGCCGGGAAATCCGGAGTCATCACCGTGCCGGTAATGCGCACGCCGTTAAACAGATGGCTGATATCGGAGACGGTTTCGTCGGTGCGGGTTGGCAAGGGCGGCGCGGCGGGCGGCGCGCTCCCATGAAGGTCCGCCATGCTCAGGTCGACAACCTGGCCCAGGCCACGGCCGGCCCAGTGAAACCAGTGTTTGGGGTACAGCCCATCGTTGCCGCGCCAGGCGCGCATTTCGCGCAGCGGATAGCCAATGCGCGCGCGGGTGGCGCCGTCCAGTAAAGGCGAATCGAGCACGTCGGCCACCGGCGTGCGTTCGCCCGCGCAGCGCCGGGTCAGCCACACCGGCAAGTCCTGGAATTCCACCACCGGCGCGGACGGCACGATCAGCATATACGGCGCAAAGCCGCGCGCGCGCAAGTTACCGAACAGCTTGCCGAAAAAGCCGGCCGCCACCTCCACCCCGTCATACACCGGCCCCGGCCCGCACACATTGGTGATGGCCGAGTAGGGCGGATCGCTGGTGCGGTGCGCGGCCATGTAGAGGCGGCCATGGCGCCCGGCGATGACTTGCGCGGTGGGAAACTCGCGTAGCAGGCGGTAGCGCAAGCGCGTGTTCAGCGCGATCAGCTCGGCGCGCCAGCCGAAATGGTCGTTGATCCAGGCGTCCAGTTGCTGGGGGTAGGCCAGCAGCGCGGCGCGGCTGAACACCGGGGCGGGCGCCAGCTCGCGGTTTTCCGAGGTGCCGCCAGTGCCCGCCAGCAGGGCCGGCAAGCCGAATCCCGCCACCACGAGCAGGTGAGCCGCATGCGCGCGCAGCCAGGCCAAGGGAGCGTTCATCAGAAGCGGAAGTAGATGAAGGGGTTGTAGGTGCCGCTGGCCAGGCTGGCGGCCGACAGCAGCATCAGGGCGGCGGCCGCGCCGCTGCGCACCAAAACGCCCAGCGAACCGCTGGGCCGCAGCGTTGGCAGGCGGCGCGGTAGGGCCAGCAGCAGACCCACGGCCTCTACCAACTGGTATCTTATTATCAAGGCAATA
>CBFGOU010000161.1:0-8933 GCA_965650445.1 uncultured Oxalobacteraceae bacterium
GCGCGATCACCTGAAGAAGAGCGATCCGCTACGGCTCGAGCGCATGAACCAGACGCTGCTGCACTCGATTCTGGAAGTCTATTCCAGCTTTATCGGTCACAACGTGGCCGAACGTAGCGCCATTGAGGCGCGCGCAAGCTTCGCCGAGCGCCTGTATGCCAAGGACGCCAAACTGATCGAACTGGCAATGCCGGCACACCTGCTGCAGGACCGCGTGAATCAGTGGATGGGCGGCGTCTACGAGCAGCGCCCACACGACGGCGAGGGCATGGGCGGCATGTCACCGTTCGCCAAGGCCGCTGGCTACACCGGCAGCATCCGCAAAGTATCGGATGAGCGCGCCCTGGACGTCTTGCTCGCGGCGCCGGCAGGCAAAGGCACCTACGTCATCACCAAGAAGGGGTTGCGCTTTGAAGGCACGCAGTTCCTCGCCATGGAGCTGGGCCTGCACGTCGGCCGCACGGTCGCCGTGAAACTGACAGAGGACTATGGCCAGGTTGTCGTGTACTGCGAGGGGGAATTCGTTTGTATCGCGCGCTGCCCCGAGCGTACCGGCGTGTCGCGTCAGGAGATCGCGGTGCATGCGCGCCACGCACAGAGCAAACACATTCAGGAGCAACGCAAGGCGGCCAAAATCACCAAGCTCGATCCGGATGCCCTGGTCAGCAGCCTGCTGCAGAAGAAAGCCGCTGCGGCGGGCAAGCTGGTCGCGCTGCCTGGGCCGGTAAAGCAGCACACCACATCGGCGCTGGAGGCATCAGGTCGCGCTGCGCGTGTGCTTGACGGCGCCATCCCTGCGGGCGGCATACCAGCCGAGCTGCAGCGGACGATGCAGCGGCGCGCGGCGGCGGCCGAGGTACGAGAACCGGTCGCGCCGGCCAAGGTCAGCATCATCCCCGAAACGCCCCAGCAACGCTTCAGGAAGTGGCTGGACCTCGATTCACTGTTAAACGATGGAGGAACTATCGACGATCCAAAACTGATCAAGTGGTACGGGACCTATCCGCAGTTGCCGGAATACCGACCGATGTACAAACGCCACCTTGAAGCAAACAAGGCGGCGTCCGAAGCGCAGACGGGAGCAACCGTCCGCACATTAGCTACAACTCAAAACTGAGCCGATTATGACCAAAAACCAAGTTAGCCGCAACCTCGCCGCACGCCCCATTGGAGGCGTCGCCGCGATCGCAACCCTCGATGTGGTCGAGGCTACGCTCGATCGTCTGCATCATCGCCGCATGGGTGTGGCTGGTATCGGTGTCCTGTATGGGCCGTCTGGCTGGGGAAAAACGTTCTCGACCAATACCCTGGCCAACGACCAGCGCGCCTATTACGTGCAAATGCAGTCGCACTGGCGCTCGTCGACCATGCTGTGCAAGATCCTCGACGAGATGGGCGCGGTCTACAAGCGCAAGAAGCCGAACGGGGAATGGGGCCTGGCGATCCCCACCGTATCGACCCTGATGGAAATGGTCACCGCCCAGCTGTCAGCCTCCGGCCGCACGCTGATCATCGACGAGTTCGACCACGCCGCCAAGAGCGACACGTTGATCGAGCTGACGCGCGATATCTACGAGGGATCGCAAGGTTCCCTGCTCCTGGTCGGCGAGGAACTGCTGCCGCGCAAGTTGGAGGCATGGGAGCGCTTTCACTCTCGCGTTTCCACCTGGGCGCCAGCCCAGCCGGTGTCCACCGAGGATGTCGCCAAGCTTGCACCGATCTATTGCCCAGGTATCGAATTCAACGACGCAGCGCTGGAGCGCCTGGCCACAGTCTCCAAGGGCAGCGTGCGCCGCGTCGTCACCTGTATGAGCGCCATCCATGAGCACTGCATGATCTACGCGCTCGAAGAGATCGACGCCGCCACTCTGGCGAAGATCGCACTGCCGTCCGACCGTGCACCGGAACGGAGGATTTAACGATGGCCAGAAAACCAGCAGAACTGGAAATGGTTGGAGGGAAATCGCCAAGGCAGCGTGTATGGGAGCAAATGCGGGCAGCGCGCACCGCCTTCACACCAGCTGACCTGGCCGGCAAGGCGCGTGTGTCTGTCAGCCTCGCAAACGACTACGTTAAGCCCCTCGCGATCGCGGGATTTATCGCAGTAGTTTCCGAGGAAAAGGTCAGCAGGATCTGTATCCGCAAGACCTACAAGCTGATCAAGGACAACGGGCTGGAAGCACCGCGCGTGACCAAGGCCGGCGTGGTCATCGCCGAAGGATCTGGCAACGAGAAGATGTGGGGGACTATGCGGCGCATGTTCAAGTCCGGCAGCTTCAACTACCGCGAACTGGCCGCATTCTCCAGCACAAGGTCTGACCAGATCAGCGAGGGCACGGCCAAAGCCTACGTCCTGTGTCTTGCCGCCGCCGGCTACCTGGACTGCGTCCAGGAAGGCAAGAACGGCAAGCAAGCGGCGCCTGCGCGGTACCGCCTCAAGCCGTCGATGGACTCAGGCAGTCGAGCACCCATGGTGCAGCGGACCAAACAAGTGTTTGACCCCAACCTCAACAAGGTGATTTGGGTGGAATCGAAAGGGATCGAAGATGAGCAATAAGCAGCCAGCCTACATGCAGGCCGAATGGTTTAACGGACTGAAAAAGGAAATTTCCGCAACCAGCGTGACTGCCGTCGCCGCGCGTCTCGATATCAGCCGTACGACCTTGTCGGTTTTCATTAACGGCAAGGGTCTTTACGGCAGCGGCGGTGCCAAGCCCGACGCGATTGAGTTGCGCTACCGCCGCGTGTTCGAGCAGTTGGTTTGCAGCCATACCGGCGCCCTGGTCGGCGTGCAGCACTGCCGCGAGGTGGCCTTACGTCCGGCTCCAACGCATAACCCGCTTCAGATGGTGCAGTGGCAAACGTGCCAGCAGTGTGGTTACAAGCCCGCAGCACTGCCGGCCGAGAACTCGACGCCACCTGTGTCCGCCGTCAAAGCCAAACGGGTTGGAAAAGCGGACACGGAGCCAGCTCAGCAGGCCGGCATCATCGACAAGGTCACGCTGCCTCTGCCCGAGGTCGGTGCACCGCAGATTGCCAGCGAATCCCAGTCAGCAGCTGCCATCAACGTTTAACGCACAGGAGGCGTGATGAATATCAGCCAGATCGTTCTGAAAGCGCGTGCCGCAGTTATCCGCTGGAAGCTGCGCCGCCTGGAACTGCAACGCCGCCGCACTGTTGCGGAATTCATGCTGGCGGTGGACTACGGCCGCCATGCGGCCCAGGACCTGTATTTCCAGCGCGGCCAGTACATCGCTGTCCGCAAAGCGGACCTGGAATCGACACTTCGTCAAATCAACAAGGAGATTGTATGAGCAGCACCTGGAAGCAAGACTTGGTCGCAACGCTGGAAGCCGGGCAGCAGCCGACCTACGAGCAGCTGGAAGCCGCGCTGAGCGGTGCATTGACCGAGCGCAAGGCGATGGAGGAAACGGTCTGCGACATGGCGAAGTGGCTTAGCAAGCTGACCGTCGCGCACCTGCGTGGTGGCACCGGCATTCCAGTCCTGATGGACGAGTTCATGGCTACACGTGTCCAGGTCAAGGTCGCGGCGCCTGAATCGAACACCGCTCATTAATCACCGTTAAACCAACATTGAAAGGCACCATCATGAGCAATTACACCGACAAGGTTTTGGAGCTGGTGCAGCAACGGCCTGGCCTGCGCAGCGTCCAGATCAGCGACCTGCTCGACGTCGACCTCGATATCGTTGAGAACGTCCTGACCCTCGCTGTGCGCGACGGAAAGATCGCTGCCGACGAAGTGAAAGGCGCCAACGGCCTGCCGACGAAAATCTACAATTGGGTTGGCATTGCGCCACTGGGATGGGTAGCACCCAAGTCTGCCGACGCTGCACCGGCCGGCATCGCTGATACTGCAGCGGTCAGCGCCCAAAGCGAAGCAACGGCGCCGGAACCGGTCGCCGCCAGCAAGGCGTCTATCGCCTTCGATCACCTCGTGAAGCACGGCCCGACCGATGGCGCCACCCTGAAGGTGGTAATGGGACTGAATCCGAAATATGCGGTGTCCCAATTCCTCAAGCCTGCGCTCAAGAGCGGCAAGATTGTTCGTATCGGGGGAGTCTATTGCGTGCCGGATCGTCTGCAGGTCGCGCCTCCGGTAGCGCCTGTCACGCACCACCCGGCATGTGACCGTCAGTACCCGTCACTTTGCCATGCCTGTGATCCTGCACCAAAAGCTAGTTCCGACCCGGTGATCGTGCCAACGGGGCACCCGGCCAGCGGTCTTGAGGTGGTCGACATGCTGCGTGCCCAGCTAAGCGCGGACGAGTTCCGTGGCTTCTTGAAGGGAAACGTCATCAAGTGCACCTTGGCCGGCGCGGATTACCAGCTGGGCAGCATCTACGCATCGCTGCTGGCCAGCGTCGCACCGGCTCAAGCAGCCTAATTAATTTTTAACATCACAAGAGAAAGCAAGTCATGCAACCCGCTACCCCTACCGAAGAATACAAAAAGGATGCCCAGGGCCGCTTGGTACCCATCGCCATGATCCGTCCTATCGATCTCGCCCGCGACAACCTGGTGCAAGAGATTGTCGCCAAGGCCACCGCCGTCAGCGCCGAACAGTACAGCGTCAAGATCGGCGGCGAGAAAGGCAATGTCAGCCTGGTCTCTTACGACGGCCGCTACAAGGTGCAGCGAGCAATCCAGGAGACGCTGGTATTTGATGAGCGCCTGCAGGCTGCAAAGGCGCTGATTGACGCCTGCCTGCAGCGCTGGAGCGAAGGTGCCCAGCCAGAAATCAAGGTGCTGATTAACGACGCCTTCCAGGTGGACAAGTCCGGCAACATCAACACCGGCCGCGTTCTTGGACTGCGCCGCTTGGACATCCAGGACGACGAATGGCAACGCGCCATGAAGGCCATCGGCGAGGCGCTGCAGGTAGCCGGCAGCAAGAGCTACGTGCGCGTCTACGAGCGCATCGGCACGTCAAGCAAGTACCGCCCGATCTCGTTGGATATGGCTGGAGAGTGATATGGCAACCCGCGCCGTTAAATCAACTACCCCAATGTGTTGCGTGACTATCGATTTTGACGAATACCTGTTGCCGATGACCAAAGGCCTGGCCCTGGTCGGATTGATGCAGCAGGCAATCAAGTGCGACAGCCGGTATGGCGATGCAGGTCTGACCAAAACAGTCTGGACCCAGGCCGACCCTGTGCGGATTGAGCTCGTTGCCGTCAGCGCCAGCCAGATCAAACCGAGACCGCCAGAACCGGACAGCGACGAGTAGCGCGCGAGCAAGCGAAACCGGATCGCCACATGCATGCGTGATCCGGTCTGCCAGGCGTGGTTGCCTGGTACCGATGAGCAGCCAAGAAGCGCTACCGTCCAAATTTCAAAGGAAAACATCATGGGTGAATACGAAGCGGCAGTTTTGACAGAAACGGCGGGGGATTGATCATGCGCCTGCAAATCAATGACAGGGGTAGTTGGCGTCATGTCATGGTGTTCGATGCCACCGACGAACCGCACGTTCGGCAGCGGGCCGTAAAGCTGGTCAGTGTGGTCAACGAGCGCGCAAAGCTGCGCATCCTGGATGACAAGGCGGTACTCAAGGCAACGTGCCAAGGCCCCAACTTCAACTGGGAGGAAAAGTCGTGATGAGCGTCGAGCTAACTGTTCAATGTGTGCGGTGCCGGAACCGCCACCAAGAGTCTGAACGGAATCCTGTCCGTCGCGATGGATTTAATGAGCTGGTCTGTCCCCGTTGCGCATGCAAGTCCTTCTATGACTTGAGGCCACAGGCGGCTTGGTGCTGGGCATCGGGATTGATTGAATTTGGCGACGAGACCGACGTGCCTGACAAGAGCATCTTGATCGCGTATGGCCAAAAGGCATTTCTTGTCGGTGTCGTCTCCGCAGTCGCCCGCAATGGGAAGGGAGTAAGCGCTGGGAAGCTGCTGGTACCAGGTGTTCCCGAGGCCGAGGATCAGCAGGAAGCCGTGGATGCGCTCTCCAAATGGCTGGCGTGGTGCGCGAAGAACAACGGCCACAAAGGCAGACATGGAGTGACGTTTGTCACAGAGCGGCGAGCGGAAGCCGCCTAAAGCGAAACCGGTTGCCATGTTAGGCGGCCGGTCTGCCAGGCAGGGTTGCCTGGTACTGATGAGCAGCCAAGTGCAATCGCCAGTCAACCTTACAGGGGAAAAATCATGGGTATATATGAGGCCGCAATCCAGGTCACTGTCACCGCTATAGCGCAGGCTCAGATGCTGCGCGATGACGACCTCACCGCAGCAGCAATATCCGCCATAAGGGCTTTCAGGGCCGCTATGGAGGAATGGGAGAAACCTACTCCGGTCGCTGAAGTGCAGTCGTCAACTTTCGGACCAAAGTAGACAGGTACAGCGCATCGGTCTCTGTGGCCGACTCGATTGCGGTCGGACTTGCACCCGGAAATCCCTTTAGCGTGATAGCTCCGCCTTGCAATGCTGCCGCTATCAAGGCTACTGCCGCAGAAGACGCGGCATCCGGATTTTCTTTCATGGGTGATTCCTTTCGTACTGATTGTTGTTGGGGAATAGCAATTTAACACGCAAGAATCGTCCGATCCACTTTAGTGATAAATGTAGCAACATCATGGAAAGAACAATGAAGCCCACCAGCGCCGAAGCACTCCGAAAAAGCGAACTGGCCATGATCCACGTCGCCAAGAAAACCTTGGCACTGGCCGACGACGAGTATCGCAGCCTCTTGCTTGCCGTTACCGGCAAGAGCAGCGCGGCCGATCTGGACTGGCGGGGCCGCAAGGCCCTGATCGATCACTTCAAGAAGATCGGCTTCAAGGTGGTCGCCAAAAACGCCGGTCGGTCCAAGCCCGCCGTTGCCGGTCCACGCCAGCGCTACATCGGCAAAATCGCGGCGCAGCTGACGACGGCTGGCCGGCCATGGGCATATGCGGATGCGATGGCCAAGCGAATCTGCAACATCGATCGGATCGACTGGTGCGAGCCTGCCGACCTGTTGAAAATCATCGCCGCGTTGACCTATGACGCGCGGCGCCACGGAAGAGAGCCATGAAAATCGAACTTCATGCCGACCAGGTCAAGCTGGAAGACTTGCCGCAGCAGCTACGGCAGATAGCGGCTGTCGTCGGCCTGCAGGCGACCTTGCTGCTGGTGCGGAACTACGGTGGTGTCCGCCTCTACGTGCCGGTCAACATGACCCCGGATCACATCCTGTCCAAATTGATCGGATTCGAACTGGCGCTCAAGCTGGCGGCTGCGTTCGGCGGCATGGACCATTTCGACATCCCCCGCGCTGCCGGCGCACTGCGCGTGGTCCGTAACCGCGACATTGCCGAAAAATTCATCAAGGGCAAGACGCTCAGGCAACTGGCCTTGGAGTTTTGCATGACCGAACGGGGCATCGTTAAGGTGCTCTCCATTGCAGGCGCTACGCAAGAAGACCGGCAGAGCAGCCTCTTCTAAATCACAGTCAAATTGCCTGGAATCACGTTTTGAGCAGACGCAACAATCACTCCTTGGTCTGGTAACACCATTGCTTGGTGTCCTCACTTTTCAGACCAAGGAGATCACCATGCCATATCGCTACGCTCAAGCACGCCAGCTGGACAAAAAGCCAAAGATCCTGGATTTCGAGTGTGTTAGTCTTGTCCGACACTACGCGAAAGCGCCTCCTACAGCGATGTGGCGCCAGGGAGAAAAGGTGTTAGGGAACAAAAATATCCTGCCTGGCACTGCCATTGCCACGTTTGTAAACGGACGGTGGCCAAATCTAAAAAAAGGGAACCATGCTGCCTTTTACATCGGCCAGGTGTCTGACGGACTCTATATCTTGGACCAGTGGAAATCGTCGGAAAAGGATCGCATCTCCATCCGGTTTATCCCCAAGAAAGGAACCCTGCCCGATGGGACCTACATCAGGCCGTCCGATAACGCCGATGCGTTTTCGGTGATCGAATAAGGAGGCGGTATGCTAGGGCGCGCGAAGCTGGCAATTGCAATGGTTGGGCTTCTGTTCACTCACTGCGTCATGGCGGTCGAGCCGCGGATAGTGTGCCCCATCGAGATACCCGAAGCATCCATCCGCATCGCGAATACACCCGCCGGATGGACACCATACGTGACGTCCCCACTTTTTCTGTCCTCGGCCGGCGCCATGGCCGGCCCACCAGAGAAGCGGGCAATCCTTATGGGCGACACGACCTGGAAGAAGGGTAAGACCGAATGGTCAACGACCTACGACATGGACGACGCCGGCTTTGCTGCCGGAAAATGGATGGAGTGTCGCTACGGCGAGTATGGCGAGGTGACTCTGTCGAAGCGACTGGATGACAGCACGAAGTCATGCGTCGTACACTTTAGCAAAGGCGACAAGGCCGGCCAGAGGACGGTAAAGATCAACTGCAAGTAATTGATTCGCCGGTCTCACGATCTTCGACCGCAACCCGTTTCGATGATATAAACTCCCAGCCTCGCCGCTCTCCTTAACGCCTGCCGACCCACCGGCAACGCTCCCCCCGAACCTGTTGCACCTTCATCCAGCCCCTGTGTGAATTTAAGCTGGCAACGTCGTCACCGATGACGTTCCTCCTTGAATCGCACACCAGGACTGCTATGAAAAAATTACCTCGAATGATGGACTGGGTGCTCGCCGCCTTGATCCTGTCGCTGATCATCTTCGCGCTGTCGCCGCAACAACTGCCGGTCAGCCTGTACAAGCTCAACCTGATCGCCATTGCCGGCGTCGTCGGTTACTGGCTCGACCGCAGCCTGTTCCCGTATGCCCGCCCCGACACCTTCCAGGCAAAGGACATCGAGCACGACACCATCGACGACAGCGACGTGCTGCGCTTCGAGCTGGAAGTCTTCCCGCCGAATGACCTGCTGTTCGCCGTGTCGATGTTGCGGCGTGCCCTGATCGTTGCCGCAGCCATGATCGCCGTGG